>DATFYA010000070.1 GCA_035315345.1 Candidatus Methylomirabilota bacterium | reverse complement strand
TCCCGCGCGCCGAACATCTTGCGGGTGACCGCATTGAGCGGTACGTGCAGCGACACGATGTCCGCGGTGCGCAGCAGCTCGGGCAGCAGCATGAAGCGGACCCCGAGGGCGTCTTCCGCGTCCTCGGTCAGCCGGGCGATGTCGTAGTAGGCGATCTTCATGTCGAACGCGGCGGCCCGGCGCGCGACCTTCTTGCCGATGGTCCCGAGGCCCACGATGCCGAGGGTCTTGCCCTCGAGCTCGTAGGTGCGGTTGCTCGCGAAGTCCCCCACCCGCCACTTGCCGGTGATCACGTTGCCGTGGTGCCACGAGAGCTTGCGGTAGACCGCGAGCATCAGCATCAGGGTGTGCTCGGCCACCGCCACCGAGTTGGAGCCGCCGTTGTTGGCCACCGGCACCCCCGCCTGTTTGGCCGCCGACACGTCCAGGCGGTCATAGCCCGCGCTGATCAGCTGCACCAGCTTCAGGCCGGAGGCGGCCTTGAAGAACTCGCTGTTCATCTCCCCGCGCGGGAAGCCCACGTAGTACGCGATCTCCGGCAGAGCCGCGGTGAACTCGGGCGTGCCCGCGTCCGCCACGACCATCTCGAAGCCGGCGGGGACGAAGCTGCGGGCGATGTCGAGCATCGCGGCGGGGAATCTGGGAGACACGAGGATCTTGGTGGCCACGGACGCCTCCTTTGGCGACGGGTGATGGTCGGGGACACGCGCGCCAGTATAAGCCGTCGGCAGCTCTTGCGCGGGCGGCGACGATCTCAGGCTGGGAACCGGCCTGCCCAGCCTTTCCCGCCGGCTTCTCTGCCGTCTGAGCTCAGGTGCCACAATGCTCTGAATTCATGGGGAGTTTTCGATGGTCCGCCCCTTGCTCTCCTCGGGCCCCATCAAAGGAGATCCGGCATGAGGCGATACCTGCTGACGCTGGCCTGGGTGCTGTGGGCGCACGAGATGGGGATGATGGGCGACAAGGTCGTCGACCGGGGGTACACCGCGATCGACTCGTTCGAGACGCGCCAGCTGTGCCACGCCGCGATGGCGGACTACGCGGCGCTGCGGCTCGTGCGACAGGGCGCGGTGCGCATCGACTTCAGCTGCCTGCCCGAGAAGACGGACCCGCGCTCCCCCGTAGCGCGATCGGTTAGCCCGGCCGCCTCGCGCTAGGCTCCGTTGCGCGCCGCCGCGGGCGCGGGCTGGCTGATGCTGATGGGCGCGTTGGCCTCGAAGGGGCTCCAGAGCCCCAGCTCCTTGCCCATCTCCCGCACCGCGGGCAGCACCTCCTGCCCGAGCAGCCGGATGCACGTCGTCGCGTCCTGGTTGCTCACGAATCCGTCGCTGGCCCAGAGGCCGAGGATCGACGGCCGCGTCTCCTCCAGCAGCCGGCGGAACTTGGGCAGCACCGTCTTGGGCGTGCCCGCGATGATCTGCTGATCGCGCAGCTGGTCCTCGAAGGAGGCCGCGCGCGGATTCGAGCCGCGCCCGACCGCGTACTCCACGAAGGCCTTGCGGTAGGACGGCGAGAAGTAGCCGGAGGGGCTCGACCACACCGGATGCGCCAGGCCGGTGAACTCGCCCTGCATCCACATGAACTGCCGCGCGTTGGCCAGCGCCTTCTCCTCGGTCTCCGCGACGTGGCAGCGCTGCAGGTACCCGCGGTTCTCCGGGCCGCCGGTGTAGCCCGCCTCGGCCGCGACCGAGTCGTAGAGCTCCCAGATCTTCTTGGTCGCGTCGATGGCGGTGCTGAGCGCGATGTAGGGATAGCGCTGGCGCGCCGCCCAGATGATCGTCTCCTTGCTGAGCACGCCCGGGATCCACACGCGCGGGTGCGGCTTCTGCAGCGGCACCGCCCACGGATTCACCACCCGATGCTGGTAGTGGTTGCCCTCGAACCGGAACGGGCCCTCCTGCGTCCACGCCCGCACGATCAGCTCGTGGGCCTCCTCGAAGCGCTCGCGGTTGTAGGCCGGGTTCACCCCGGTGGCCAGCTGCTCCTGGCCGCCGCCGCGCACGAAGCCGGAGACGAGCCGGCCGCGCGAGACCATGTCGATCATGGCCAGCTCCTCGGCCAGGCGCACCGGGTTGTCGGCGAGCGGCAGCGGGTTGCCGAGCAGCACGATCTTCACCCGCTTGGTCATGGCGGCGAGGATCGAGGCGAAGATGTTGCACTTGGCCTGCATGCAGAAGGGGGCATTGTGGTGCTCGTTCAGCATGATGCCGTCGAAGCCGACTTCCTCGGCGAGGCGATAGTGCTCGAGGTACTCGTTGTAGAGCCGGCTTCCCGCCACCGGATCGAAGTGACGGTTGGAGAACATCAGCGCGGTGGCGCCCCGCTGGCGCCCCTCCTCCTCGGGGTACGCCGACATCGGCTGCTCGGTGAAGTACATGAGGTGCATGGGATCCCCCCGCTCAGGACTCGGCGACGAACTGCGTGATGAGCTTCGCGAGCGTATCCGGCTGCTCCATGTCGAGCAAGTGCCCGGCTCCGTCGACCATCGCGAGCCGGCTCTTCGGCAGCGCCCGCGCGTACTGCTCGGCGCAGCCGGGCGGCACGATGCGATCGCGGCTACCGTGAACGATCAGCGCCGGGGTCGCCACCCCGCCCAGGAGCGGCGGGAGCGTGGGATTGTACATGTAGGGCTTCCACGCGATGCGGAACGTCATCTCCCGGTTGAGGTCCCACTGCTCGAGCTGCGGGGTGGGCGGATCCGGCGAGAAGAGCCGATCGAAGGCGCCCTGGTCCTCGAAGCCGGCGCGCACGTAGTCGATGTAGCTGACGAGCGCCTGGTCCAGGATCTCTCCGGCCGCGGGCTTGATCCCCATCGCGCCCACGAGCACGAGCCGCCGGAAGGCGCGCGGCGACATCGTGGCCATCTCGGCCGCGATCCAGCCCCCGAAGCCGAGCCCAACCAGCGACACGTCGGCGAGTCCCTTCGCGGCGAGCAGCGCCTGGTAGGTCACCGCCACGTCTCGCACGCTGCGCATCCAGGCCGGCCGCTCCGAGCCGTCGTAGCCGGGGTGCGAGGGCAGCAGCACCGTGAAGCGCTGCGCGAGCGCGTCGTAGAACGGCAGCTGCTCCGGCGTGCCGATGTCGTGATGCGACACGAGCAGGGGCGCGCCGCGGCCGGCGGTACGTAGTCTTACGGAGGAGCCGGCGACCGCGAGCGTTTCGGTGTTCCAGGCCAGCGCGGAGAGGGTGGCGCTCATGCGGGCGACGCTATCAAATCGGCCGAGGAGCCGCAACCCGCGCGGCGAGATCCACGGCGAGCGCGAGCACGAGACACGCGGCGGCGAGCGAGAACAGCGGCAGGTAGTCGCCGCCGCGCGCGTAGAGGAACGAGAACCCGTAGGCCGCGCCGGCCTGGCCGAGCGCGAAGGCCATCGTCGTCACGCTCCACGCCGCGCGCTGCCCCTCGGGATCGCCCGGCACCAGCTCGTGCACCCGCCCGAGCACGAGCGGCACGATGCCCGGCACCGCCGCGCCGACCACCAGGCTCGAGACGGAGAGCGCGGCCGGCCCGGTGGCGAGCGTGGGCAGCAGGACCGCGGCCGCCTGCGCCGCGAAGGCGCCGCGCAGCGCGAGGCCGAAGCCGACGCGATCCGCGATGGCCCCGGCCACCATGGGGCCGGCGACGGCCCCCGCCCCGAAGACGACCCAGTAGCGAGCGCCGGGCCCGATGCCCTGCCGGAGCCCCCGCGCGATGAAGTCGACCAGGAAGACCATGTGCGGGACCAGCCCCGCCGCATTGAGGGCGTATTCGGCGTAGAGCGCGCGGAGCGCCGGGGCACGCCGCGCGGACCGCCCGGCCGCGGCCTCGGCGGCCGCGGGAACCAAGTCCGCCGGCCACCCGCCCCAGGCGAGCGCGGTGAGCAGCAGCGAGAGCAGACCGAGGCCGCACCAGGTCTGCGCGAGCCCGGCCTCGAGCAGCAGCGGCACCACCGTGCCGGACGCCGCGATGCCGAGCCCGACCCCGGTGAAGATGGCGCCGCCGGCGAGGCCGCGGCGCGCGGCGGGCACGTGGGGCAGCACGGTCGGAGCGGCCAGCACCATCACGACGCCGCCGGCCACCCCAGAGGCGAAGCGCCAGAGGAAGAACCACGCGAAGGACAGCGGCACCGCGCACGCGAGGAATGCCACCGCGACCAGGAGCATCATCACGCGCAGGATGGCCCGCGCGGCGGCGCGGCGGGCGAGCGGCCGCGCGCCGAGCGCGCCGGCCAGATAGCCGGCGAGGTTCGCGGCCCCGAGATAGGCGGCCTGCGACGAGGGGAACCATCCCTCGGCGATCAGGGCGGGCAGCAGCGGCGTGTAGGCGAAGCGCGCCAGCCCGATTCCCACGAGGGTCGCGCACAGGCCCGCGGCCGTCGCGCGCCCGGGGCGCGGACCGCCGCGTGAGCGATCGGTCACGCGCTGCTCAGCGGGGATGGAAGGCGGCGGGCGGGGCCGTGTCGCGCAGCCAGCGCTCGCCGTCGAAGAGCGTGAAGGGCGGCCGCTCGTCGCCGATCACGCTCACGTGGCTCACGAGGCTCGCCTCCGCCTCGAGCCACAGGTGCAGCAGGCACGCGGGGGGCTCCATGACCACCGCGAGCCGGCGCGCGGGCGGCAGATCCAGCGCGAGCTGGTGCGCGGTGGCCGGGCACGTGGTGGCGACGGTGCCCGCGAACCGTCGCGTCATCGGCCGGTGCACGTGGCCGCAGACCACGCGCTCCACCTGGGGATGACGGCGGACGACGCCGGCCAGATCGTCCTTGCCCTCGAGCCCCATGGCGTCCATCGCCTGCATGCCGGTCACGAACGGCGGATGGTGCATGAAGATCACGGTCGGGCGCGCCGGCGCCTCGCCGAGGCGCGCGTCGAGCCAGTGAAGCCGCTCTGCGCACAGCCGGCCGCCCGGCTGCCCCGGCACCTGGGTGTCCAGGCCGATGAGACGGACCGGCCACTGCTCGACCGCGTAGTGCAGGAAGCCGCCGTCCTGCGGCAGGTACCCGCGGTCGGCGAAGGCCCGGGCCAGCGGCCCGCGCGCGTCGTGATTGCCCGGGATCACGTAGAGCGGCATGGCGAGGCCATCCACGATCGAGCGCAGCCGCGCGTATTCCGCCGGCTCGCCTCGCTCCACCAGATCGCCGGTGGCCAGCACCACGTCGGGCCTCGGGGCGAGGCGGTTGAGATGCGTCACCGCGCGCTCCAGGTGCTCGGGCGTCCGGAAGTACCGGTCGTTGACGCTGCCCGGCGTGCTGATGTGGGTGTCGGTGATCTGGGCGATGAGCATGGCCCGATCATACATTGACCGCGCGGCGCTGTGGTCGCTTGACTCACCGTCGCCTTTCTCCGATAGTTTGACGCGGACGCAGCACATTCGATCGCGCGGCACCGGGAGGAGAGCTCCATGGCGACAACGAAGCCGTCGTATCAGGTGGTCGAGGGCTGGGAGCAGCTGCCGAAGGGCTACGCGCACCGCGACGTGGCGGGCGTGGCGGTCGACGCCGAGGACCGCGTCTACCTCATCTGCCGCGGCGACCATCCGATCATCGCGTACGACCGCGACGGCAAGTTCCTGGGCTCGTGGGGCGAGGGCCAGTTCACCTATCGCACCCACGGCATCACCGTGGGTCCCGACCAGAGCCTCTACTGCACCGACGACGGCAATCACACGGTGCGGAAGTTCACGCCGAAGGGCAAGCTGCTGATGACCCTCGGCACCATGGACAAGCCGGCCGACACCGGCTACGACGGCAAGGACTACCTGACGATCACGAAGCCGTCGGAGGGCTTCAACCGACCCACCAACCTCGCGGTGGGGCCGAACGGCGATCTCTACGTCTCCGACGGCTACGGCAACTGCCGCGTCCACCAGTTCAGCCCGAGCGGGGAGCGGAAGCGCTCCTGGGGCGTGCCGGGCACCGGCCCCGGCCAGTTCTATCTGCCGCACGGCATCGCGGCCGCCGCGGACGGCCGGATCTTCGTCTGCGACCGCGAGAACGATCGCATCCAGATCTTCAGCCCGGACGGCGAGTACCTCGCGGAGTGGACGGACACCCAGCGGCCCACCCACCTGGTCTTCGACGGGCAAGGCCGCGCGTACGTCTCCGAGCTGTGGTGGCACACGGGTGACCGGGCGCCGCGGCAGGGCCGCACCATCGACGATCCGCTCTACGGACGCGTCAGCGTGTTCGACAAGGACGGGCGGCTGCTGACCCGCTGGGGGACGCCGGAGGCCACCGCGGCGGGCAGCTTCGCGGCGCCGCACGGCATCGCGGTGGACTCGCGCGGCGACATCTACGTGGCCGAGGTGACCTGGACCTTCGCGGAGAGCCGCGGTCGGGTGCCCGCGGGCTGCCACACCTTCCAGAAGTTCACGCTGAAGGGCTAGGGCCTGCCGCGTCGCGATCGGCTGGTCGGGCTCATCGGCGGGTACGAGCTGGTCAGGGGCCTCGTGCTCCTGGTGGTCGGATGGGCCACGGTGGAGCTGGCCGAGGACCGTGACGGTCGCTGGCTGACCTTCTGGCTGAGCTACCTGCTCCAGTTCCCCGCCCCGTACTGGACCGAGGTGGCTCTGAGCGGGCTCGGCCTGACGCTGCCCCCGCCGTGGCAGCTCGCCGCGGCGACGCTCTGCTCGGCGGGCCTGTCCCTCGTCCAGGGAATCGGCCTGCTCATGGGGCAGCGGTGGGCGATGTGGCTCACCCTGATCGTCACCGTGCTGTCGCTGCCGCTCCAGATCTACGAGCTGATCGATCGTGTCTGGTGGATCCGCCTGGTCTTCCTCGCGGTGAACCTGGCCATCGCGTACGTGCTGGTCGTCCGCTTGCGGGGCGATCGACGCGAAGGCTAAGATGCGCACACCCGAATCACACGGAGGCCTACCCTGATGGATCCCCGCCGCTGGACCGTGCCCATCGATCGTCGCCGATTCCTCGCCGGAGGCGCCGCCTCCTTCACCCTCGTGGCGGCCGGCGCGGCCCGCCGTGCCGGGGCGCAGGGCAAGCCCGGCGGAACGCTCACCTTCGCCAGCACCGCGCTGCCGCCCAGCATCGAGCCCCACATGCAGGGCCTCGACATCTGGCAGCGCCGCAAGCCGCTCCTCTACGAGAACCTGGTGTGGATCGACTACGCGCTGGAGCCCAAGCCGGAGCTGGCCGAGCGGTGGGAGCAGAAGTCGCCGACCGAGTACGTGTTCCACCTGCGGCGCGGCGTGCGGTTCCACAACGGCAAGGAGATGGACGCGGAGGACGTCAAGTACAGCTACGAGCGCATCCGCGATCCGAAGGTGAGCCCGGGCGCCAACGATCTGACCTTCGTGAGCCAGATCGACGCGGTCGACAAGCACACCGTGCGGTTCGTGCTCAGCGCCCCCGCGGCCACCTTCCTGGTGAACCTGGCCGGCAAGTACAACGGGGTCATCCCCAAGGACGCGGGCGGCGACGGCAAGGCGCTGCTCACCGCGGCGGTCGGGACCGGGCCCTTCGCCCTCGACAGCTTCGATCCGAGCCGACGCCTGGTGCTCAAGCGCAATGCGCAGTACTGGGGGGCCCAGAAGCCGTCGCTCGACCGCATCGTGTTCCAGGCCATTCCCGACGAGGCCTCGATCGTGGCGGGGCTGCGCACCGGGCAGATCACCCTCGCCGAGTTCTCCTCGGCGCTGTCGTTCCAGGTCGCCAAGAGCGTGCCCACGGTGGAGGCCATCCAGGCCCCGTCCACGCGCTGGGTGGTGCTCGACCTCGCGGGCGATCAGGAGCCGACCCGCAAGCCGGAGGTGCGCCAGGCCATCGCCCTGGCCCTCGACCGACCCGCCATTCTTCAAATCGCGGGCTCTGGGCTCGGGCAACGGCTGGGCGTGCTGCCGCCGGGGCTCAAGGCCTGGGCCCTGCCGTGGCAGGAATTGCCGAACCAGCAGCGTGACGTTGCGAAGGCGAAGCAGCTCTTGCAGAAAGCCGGCTATGCCGGTCGCGTGCCGATGAAGATCCGGAACATCGTGGGCTTCCCCGCCCTGGCCGCGGCGCTGCCGGTCATCGTGGACAACCTCAAGGAAGCGGGCATCGACGTCACGGTGGAGACCGTGGACGGCGGCGTGTGGATCAAGGACTGGATCGTGCCGCAGTCACCGCCCACCATGAACGACTGGGGCGGCTTCGTCGATCCCGACCAGGCGTTCTACCGGCACTTCCACTCGGCGCCGGGCGGCAAGGACTTCCGGCGCTGGAAGAACAAGGCGGCCGACGAGCTGATGGAGACCGGTCGGGTCACGCTCGACCGCGCGAAGCGGAAGCCGCTGTACGACCAGCTGCAGAAGATGATCGCGGAGGACGCGATCACGATCCCGCTCTACTCGCCGGACCTGCTCTACGCGCGCCAGAAGACGGTCAAGGGCTTCCAGCCCCATTCCACCGGCTTCTACTACGGGCTGCGCTTCGCCTCGCTGGAGGCCTGAAGAGCCCAGCCACCCGGCGCGTGCGCGCCTACCTGCTGCAGCGGCTCGCGGCGATGGGGCTCACCCTCTTCGGGGTGAGCCTGCTCGTCTTCGGCATGGTACGTCTCATTCCGGGCACCGTCGTCGAGCAGCTGCTCGGCCAGGCCGCGATGTCGTCGCCCGAGGTGGTCGCGAGCTTCCGCCGCTTCTTCGGCCTCGACCAGCCCGTCCACCTGCAATACCTGGCCTGGCTCGGCGGCCTGCTTCGCGGCGACCTCGGCGTCTCGTGGCTCTCCGGACGTCCGGTGCTCGGACTGTTCCTCGAGCGGGTGCCCGTCTCGGCGGAGCTGGCCGTCCTCGCGGTGAGCTGGTCGCTGCTGCTGGGCATTCCGCTCGGCACCGCCTCGGCGGTGTGGGGCGGCGGCGTGCGCGACGGCGCCATCCGCGTCGCGGCCACGCTGGGCCTCTCCCTGCCCGCGTTCTGGCAGGGCGCGGTGCTGATCCTGCTCTTCTCGCTCTGCCTGGGCTGGATGCCGTCGCTTGCGTGGGTGCCGTTCACCCGTAGCCCGGCGGAGAATCTGGCCATCATGGCGCTGCCGGTGCTGACGCTGGGCACCGCCACCGCGGCCATGATCACCCGGATGGCGCGCTCCTCCATGCTCGACGTGCTCGGGCGCGAGTACGTGCGCACCGCGCGGGCCAAGGGCGTGTCGGAGCCGCGCGTGACCTTCCACCACGCCCTGCGCAACGCGCTGATCCCGGTCGTCACGGTGGCCGGCGTCCAGCTGGGCTACATCGTGGGCGGCATCGTGGTGGTCGAGGACGTCTTCACGCTGCCCGGCGTGGGCCGGCTGCTGCTGGATGCGATCTTCCAGCGTGACTACCCGGTGGTCCAGGGCGTGATCTTGATCCTGGCCGCGGTGTTCATGACCTTGAACCTGGCGGTGGACCTGCTCTACGCGTGCATCGACCCGAGGCTCAGGCGTGGCTGAGGGGCGGCCGCTCCGCTGGCTGACACGCCGGCCGCTGATCGCCGCGGCGGGCCTGACCATCCTGGGCCTCGTGCTCGTGGGCGCGCTGGCCCACGCGGTCGCGCCGTACTCGCCGACCGCGGTGGACGCGACGCGCATCTTCAGTCGCCCGGACGGCAGTCACCTGTTCGGCACCGACCGCTTCGGCCGCGACCTGCTCTCCCGCATCCTGTTCGGGATCCGCGTGTCGCTGGGCATCGCGGGGGCCGCCATCGCGGCCGCCCTGCTGGCCGGCGGCACCCTCGGCATGCTCGCAGGACTCGGCCGGGCCACCGACCAGGCGCTCGGCCGCCTGATGGACGTGTTCTTCGCCTTCCCGCCCATCCTGCTGGCCATCGCGATCGCGGCGGTGCTGGGGGCCGGGCCCGGCACCGCGATGGTGGCGATCGCGGTGGTCTACGCCCCGCTGTTCTTTCGAGTCGTCCGCGGCAGCGTGCTGGCCGAGTCGGCCCAGACCTACGTCGAGGCCGCCGAGGCGCTGGGGCTGGGTCGCCTGGCGATTCTGTTCCGCCATATCCTGCCGAACGTGATCTCGCCGGTCGTGATCCAGACCGCGGTGTGCCTGTCCTACGCGATCCTGATCGAATCGGCGCTCTCCTACCTGGGCGTCGGCGTGCAGCCGCCCACGCCGTCCTGGGGCGCGATCCTGAACGAGGGCAAGGAGTTCCTGCTGCTGGCCCCGTGGGTCTCGCTCTTCCCCGGGGCGTTCATCATGCTCGCGGTGCTGGCGCTGAACGTGCTGGGCGACGGCCTCCGCGACGCGCTCGATCCCCGAGCCGAGGTGAGGTGACCATGACCTACGAGCCGAGCGATAAGATCGGAGCCCTCACCGAGGACGAGCTGGCCGTCTTCCTGGCCGAGCCGTGGAACGGCCGCATCGCCACCGTCACCGCCGAGGGCTGGCCCTACGTGGCGCCGGTCTGGTACGAGTTCGAGCGCGATCGGCGCGCCTTCCTGGTGGTCGGGCGCGAGCGCGCGCAGTGGATCGCCCACATCCGGGTGAACCCGCGAGTGGCCTTCCACGTCGCCGACGATGGGCACGCGCACCACACGCGCGTGCAGGTGCAGGCGCACGCGCGGATCCTCGAGGGCCCGATCGCGCCGCCCGCCAGCCCGGCGCTGCTCGACCTGACCCACCGCCTCTCGCGCCGGTACCTGGGGCCCGATGGCCCGCGGTACGCCGAGCACACCATCCAGCGGCCGCGGGTGCTGGTGCGGCTCGAGCCCGTCCGCTGGACGACGTGGACGGGGCGGGAATGGCACCCGCGCTATCGGTGAGCGGCCGCTACAGCCGGCCGCCCGCCTCGACGAGCTTCCAGTACGTGTCCTTGTTGAGGATCTTGTCGCCGCGGAACTCGTAGATGTCGCTGCCCTGATAGTTCAGCTTCTCGCCGTCCGCGCCGGTGCCGGTCACCATCCAGACCGAGACGGCCCGGTTGCCGGTCACGAAGTGGTCGACGTGGTCCCAGCGCATGTCGCTGATGACCTTGAAGCGGTCGGCGAGCACGCGGCCGATGGCGGCCTTGCCGTGGACCCGGCGGCCGCAGGGCTCGGGTCCGCGCGCCATCAGGAAGGTCGCGTCATCGGCGAAGAAAGCCAGGATGCGGTCGACGTCGCGGCTGTTGAAGGCGGCATTGATCTCCATGAGCAGCGCGATGCTGGGGCCGGAGGCGGTCGTGGTGGTGGTCATGGGCGACACTCTGCGCGAGGGGCGTGCGGAGGTCAAGCCGGCCGTGAGGCCGCATCGTCTGGTCCTATTCCGGCGCGCTTCCGCGCGGCGGGGCGGGCTGCTCGTCGCGCACGCGTGGCTCACCATCGCGGTCGCCGCGGCGCTGTACGTGGCGCGGCCATCGGCGCTCACGCTGGCGCTGGCCATCGTGATCATCGGGGCCTGGCAGCTCGGATTGCTGGGGCTCATGCACGAGCCGGCCCACTGGCTGCTCTTTCCCCAGGCGCGCCTGAACACCTGGGTGGGCACGTGGCTCTGCGCGGCCCCGCTGGGGGCGGATCTGCGCCAGTACCGGCGCTGCCATCACCTGCACCATCGCCACACGCAGCCGCCGGAGGACCCCGACCTGATGCTCTCGGCGCGCTGGCCGCTCGCGCGCCCTCGCCTCGCGCTGGCCCTGCTCGGGGACCTCTGCGGCTTCACGGCGCTGACCCGGATCGCCTCCTGGCGTCGGCCCGACGGCCTCGCCGTGACCTGGCGCCGCCTTGGCGCGCCGTTGGTCGCCCACGCGGTACTCTTCGGGATCTGCGCGGCGATGGGCGGCTGGATGCTCTATCTGGTCCTGTGGGTGCTGCCGCGGGCGACCTGGCACCAGGTGGTCACGCGCATCCGTGACATCGCCGAGCTGATCGTGTTCGTGCCCTGCTGGAAGCTGCCCCGGGTTCACGCCCTCCTGCTCGCCCGGGATCTCGGCGGACGGATGGAGCGCGCCTCGAGCTACGCCGAGGTGCTCGCCCGCGCCGGAGGCTGATGCTCGAGCCACCACCGGGCGATGTCCACCCGGCGGGCGAGCCACACGTCGGAGAACTGCGTGACGTAGTCCAGGAAGCCCGCGAACGCGCGGGAGCGGGCGGGCGTTCCCGCGATGCGGCAGTGCAGTCCGATGGACATCATGCGGGGCACCCGCGCCGCTTCGGCGTAGAGACAGTCGAACGCCGATCGCATGTACTCTCCGAAGTCGCCGACGCTGACCAGCCCGCCCCGCCAGAAGCGCGCATCGTTGATCTCGAAGGTGTACGGCACCACCAGCCACGGCCGTCGCTTCACCGTCACGTAGTACGGCAGATCGTCGTTCAGTCCGAGGCTGTCGTAGAGGAAGCCGCCCTCCTCGACCAGAAGCTCGCGGGTGTTCGGGCTGCACGCGTAGCGGGTGAACCAGCCGAGCGGGCGCTGGCCGGTGGTGCGGGCCAGCGAGTCCACGGTGCGCCGGATGTTCTCGCGCTCCTCGTCGCGGCTCGCCGAATGGAAGTCTTCCCAGCCGTAGCCGTGGCCGCAGATCTCGTGGCCGGCCTCCACGAGGGCGCGGGCCACCTCCGGGTTGCGCTCGAGCGCCCGGGCGCACGCCCACCACGAGGCGGGCACGCCGTGGGCGCGGCAGAGATCGAGGATGCGCCACACCCCGACCCGGCTGCCGTACTCGAAGAAGGACTCGTTGAAGAGGTCGCGCCGGTCGAGCGGCACCGGCGAGGGCACCTCGCCCATCGTCTCGCGTCGCGGTCCGTCGAGCAGCGAGTACTCGCCGCCCTCCTCGTACGCCACCGACACCTGCACCGCGAGGCGCGCCCCGTTGGGCCACGGCACCACCGGCGGCGTTCGTCCGTATCCGATGAAGTCGCGTTCCATGCGGGGGACGCTACCACACTTCCGCGGGCCGGAGACCATTGCGTGCCGGTGCGGAAGCGACTAGGGTCTAGGCGGAGGTGGCCATGTTCCTACTGATACGGCTGATCATCAACGCGGTGGCCCTGCTGGTGGCCGCGTGGCTGGTGCCGGGAATCTATCTGAGCGTGGCGAGAGGCGCGACGAAGCCGGACGACTGGCTCACCCTCGGCATCGTCGCGCTGATCTTCGGAGTGGTCAACGTGATCATCCGGCCGATCGTGCTGCTGTTCACCCTGCCGCTGACGATCCTGACCCTGGGCCTCTTCACGTTCGTGGTCAACGCGCTGATGCTCATCCTGACCAGCTGGATCGCGCAGGGGATGGGGCTGGGCTTCCGGGTGGACGGCTTCGTGCCGGCACTGCTGGGGTCGCTCATCATCTCGGTGGTCAGCTTCGTGCTCAACCGCGTGGTGCGGCGCTGATCGTTCAGCGCCCTTCGATCTGCACGCCCTTCGGGAGCAGGAGTGAGGGCGCCGCCTCGGTGGCCGACGCGGGCTGGGGCCGCGTCGCCTCGGTGGCCCGGGCGCGCATCCGCTCGACGAGCTCACGGTAGGAGGACACGCGGATGACGTGCTCGAACTGGGCCCGATAGCTGCCGACCAGGCTGAGTCCGTCGATCGTCACGTCGCGCACCATCCACCGCCGGTCCCGCACGACCATGTCGTGATCGAGCCGGATCAGCCGACCGCCCCGACCGAGGATCGCGGTCTGGACGACCGCGCCGTCGCGCTGCACCGACTCGCCGAGGTACTGCACGGTGACGCCGGCGCCGTTCGGGTCGATCTCCGCCACCGAGGCGATCCAGTAGACGAACCCGCGCTGCACGAAGTCCGCGAAGACCCGCGTGAACTCGCTCTGCTCGGCGAGGCTCCTCGCCTGCCACTGCCGGCCCAGGGAGCGCTCGGCGGCCCCCCGGAAGTCGAAGACGCGGCTGAAGAGGTTGCGGATCGCCGCGAGCCGCTCGTGTGGCCGATCGTCGGTGGCCGGGTTCTTCAGGATCTTGTTGGCTTCGGCGAAGACGGTGCGCAGGAGGTCCGTCGGACCGCTCGCTTCGCTCGGGCTCGCGGTGAGCAGAGCGAGCAGCGCGGCGACCAGCGCGAGGCCCAGACGACCCGGCAACGCTTTCATGGTGAGTCTGGAGAGCTACTGCATCGGCTGTGCCACGGGCTTGCCGCCGCCGGCAGGCGGAAGGCTCGGCTCGAAGCGTGAAATCGCGGCGGGCCGCGCGCGAGGCCGTGTGCAAATGCAACACCGCGCGTGTACGCATTGACAGCGGCGCGCGACGGGTCGGCGCGAGATGTGCAGATCTGTGCAGGCTCAGTAGAGGTTCTTGCGATAGCCCTCCTGCAGACGCTGATCGAGCTCTTCGACCGTCATCGTGAGCCGGGCGTGATCGCGGAACATCTGGGCCGGCGAGGCCATGCCCGAACGATCGGGCCAGCGCGCGGGCTCCCAGAGCCCGGACCGCTTCACGCACTTCGCGCAGTGGAGGAACGCCTCCTCGACCTCGACCGCGATGGCCAGCTGCGGGGTCTTGCCCTGCGCGACCAGGCGGGCCAGCCACTCCGGATCGCGCACGATCCGGGCTCGTCCGTTGATCCGCAGGGTCTCCTCGCTCCCCGGTACCAGGAAGAGGAGGCCGATTCCCGGGTTGTCGAGCAGGTTGCGCATGCCGTCGAAGCGCTTGTTGCCCGGGCGATCGGGGATCAGCAGGTGCTGGTCGTTCGCGACCAGGACGAAGCCGGGCGCGTCGCCCTTCGGGCTGACGTCGCAGCGGCCGGCGCGATCCGACGTGGCGATCAGGACGAAGGGCGAGCGCGCGATGAAGGCGCGGCAGTGCTCGTCGATCCGGCCGATGTCCTTGCGCAGGGCCACCTCCGAGGGCTCGCCCATGAGCGCGCGCAGCTCGTCGACCGACCCCACCACGTCCGTGAACTCCAGTCCGCCGCGGTCTCCGCTCATGTCTGGTGCCTCCGTGAGAGTGTCGTGCACCCGTCGTGTCCGATCGTAGCGTTCCACGGCGCTCGTTGACAACCGGGGATGCGGTAGGCAGGATCGCCCGCGAGGAACCGCGTGTTCACCCGGCGCCGTCGCTCCCTGTCCATCTATCAGAGCCTGCTCGCCAACCTCGCCGTGACGATCGTGCTGCTGGGCGGCGCGATCATGGCGCTGACCTTCATGGGCTCGAAGGCCACCGTGGAGCGGCTGTCCCGCTCCATCCTGCGCGAGACGATCGGCCAGGTCCACGTCGAGCTGCGGCGCTTCTTCGAGCCGGTGATCAGCCAGCTCGGAGTGATTCGCGCCTGGGAGGAGTCGGGCCTCCTGCAGCCGGACGACGCGGCCGCGATGAACCGCCTGCTGACCCCGCTCCTGCGCAGCAATCCGCAGATCTCGGCGGTCATGGTGTCCGACGAGCGGGGCCGCCAGCACATCCTGTTCCACGTCGGCGAGACCTGGCAGAGCCGCCAGACGCGCCGCGACGTCTGGGGAGGCCGGGTGGCCTGGCTCAAATGGTCGGACGCGCACCCGGAGCCCGTGGCCTCGTGGGAAGACGACGACTACGATCCCCGGCAGCGGCCCTGGTACGAGGGGGCGGTCCGGGCGCGGGACGCGCGGCCGGATCAGGCCGTCACGGCCGACGGGGTGTTCTGGACGGACCCGTACATGTTCTACACGCTCAAGATGCCGGGGGTGACGGCGGCCCTCGCGTTCACGGGTCGCGATGGGCTGGTGCGGGTGATCGCGATCGACCTGCTGCTAACCGATATCTCGAAGTTCACCACGGCCCTGCGCGTCGGAGAGCTCGGCGCGGTCATGGTGCTGAGTGATCAGGGGCGCGTGATCGGCTTGCCGAGACATTCGCGCTCGCTGGCGCCCGAGCGGCAGCTGGGGATGCTGCTGAAGAGTCCCGACGATCTGGGCATCCGCGTGGTCAGCGACGCCACCCGCGCCCTGACGTCGCGATCGCCCGGAGCCGCGGGGCCCATGCCGTTGGTGAGCGAGGGCGACGCCTGGTGGGCGCAGATGAGCCCCTTCCAGCTGGGCCCGACCCGGCAGCTCACGATCGAGGTGATGGTGCCGGAGTCCGACCTGCTGGGAAGCCTGGGCTATCTCCGCCTGGGTATCCTGCTGGTGATGCTCGCCGGGCTCGTGCTCGCCATCGGCCGCACGGTGAGGCTCGCGCGGCTCTACAGCCGGCCGATCGAGGCGCTGGTACGCGAGAGCGACCGGATCAGCCGGGGCGACCTCGAGCCCGGCCCGGCGGTGGTCTCCTCGATCCGCGAGGTCCATCGGCTGGCCGAGACGCACGGCCGCATGCGTGCCTCGCTGCAGACGCTGCTCAAGCTCGAGGGGGATCTGCGGGCCGCGCGGCGGATCCAGCAGGACACCTTGCCCGAGCGCATTCCGGTGGTGCCGGGCTTCGACATCGATGGCTGGAGCGAGCCCGCCGAGGAGACCGGCGGCGACACCTACGACGTCATTGGCTACCACCGCGCGCCCGGCTCCCGCGACCTTCGCCTGTCGGCCAGCGAGGCCGGGCGGGCGGTGCTGCTGCTGGCCGATGCGAGCGGCCACGGGATCGGGCCGGCGCTGTCCGTCACCCAGGTGCGCTCCATGCTGCGGATGGCGATCCGGGTGGGCGAGGATCTGCCCGCCTTCATCCGCCACCTGAACGCGCAGCTCTGCGCCGACCTGACCGACGGCCGCTTCGTCAGCGCGTGGATCGGCGAGCTGGACGCGCAGGAGCGGACCCTGACCGGATTCAGCTGCGGTCAGGGTCCCCTGCTCTACTACCGGGCCGCCGAGGATTCCTGCGTCGTGCTGGAGACGGATACCGTCCCGCTCGGATGCATGGACGACCTCGAGGTGACCTTGCGGGCGCCGCTGCGCATGGAGCCGGGCGACGTGTTCGCCGTGCTGTCCGACGGCGTGGTGGACGCGGCCGACGCGCAGGGCGAGCGCTTCGGCACCGGCCGTGTGATCGACGTGCTGACGCGCCATCGCAAGAGCCGGGCCGCCGAGATGATGTCGGCGCTCCGGCACGCGCTGGCGCGCTTCACCCACGGGGTGCCGGCCGACGACGATCGCACCGCGGTCATCATCAAGCGGGATTGATCCGGGGTGGAGCGCTGAGCGACGGCCGACGGGGAGGCTGGCGCCCGGCCGTCCTCGCGCTGCTCCTGGCCGGATGCGCGTCGGCCGCGCCGCCGAGCCGGCTGGCGGAGGCGCCGGCGGGATTGCTGAGGCCGACGGCCTGCGAGAAGAGCGCCTTGATGAAGGGGCAGCTGCGGGACCTCTCGGACCCCGCGGTCGTCGCCGCGGACATGATGCTCGGGATCCTCGCGCCCGAGTCGTGTCCGGAAGCATCGGGTCGCTTGGACGGCGGCCTCGACGCGCGCGCGCGGTAGGGCGCCGCCGCGGTCAACTTCGAGCGCCCCGGCGGACCGCCGACTGGTATCGTCTACCCTCGGTCCATCCTGCGGAGAGGAGCCGTCGCCCGGTGCCGCCTCGCGAAGAGCTGATCGCCGTCGGAGCCACGAAGGTGCACGTCGTGATCGGAGGCCAGGGCGATCCCCTGGTGGTGCTGCACGGCGCCGGGGGCAACCGGGGTTGGCGTCGCTGGATGGCCGCGGTGGGCGGGCGGTACACGGTCTACGCGCCGACCCATCCCGGCTTCGGCCGCTCCGACGCGGCGGACTGGATGGAGAGCATCGACGATCTGGCCCGCTTCTACCTCTGGTTTCTCGACGTGATGGGCCTCTCGCGGGTGCACCTGCTCGGCCACTCGATCGGCGGCTGGATCGCCGCCGAGCTGGCCACGATGTGCCCGGGCGCGATCGACCGTCTCGTGCTGGTGAGCCCGACCGGCCTCAAGCCCGATGAGGGCGAGATCCGCGACATCTTCTTCCACTCGCCCGAGGAGCTGCTCGGCTACAGCATCCACGACGCATCCACCGTGCCGGAGTGGGCCGACCTGTTCGGGGCCGGACCCGGTCCCGCGGAGATGGAGATCGCGCTGCGCAACCGGGAGATGACGGCCCGTCTCGCCTGGAAGCCCTACATGTTCGATCCGCGGCTGCCCCACTTCCTGCCGCGCGTGACGAACCCGACCCTGATCGTCTGGGGGCGCGAGGACGGGATCGTGCCGGTGATCTGCGGCGAGCAGTACCGGCGCCGGCTGCCCAACGCGACGCTGCGCGTGCTCGAGCGCTGCGGCCACCTGCCCCCGATCGAGCAGCCCGACGTCTTCGCGGGGCTGGTGCTGGACTTCCTCGGGAGGGCGTGACGTGAAGCTCTACTACTTCAGCGAGATGCCCCACCACGAGTATCCCGACGCGGAGGGCGACAAGTACCCCTCGCTGCGCCTGACGTTTCCCAACACGTTCTTCTCGCCGGAGATCGCCCGGCGCAACTACCAGCGCTATCTCGACGAGTACGACTTCGCCGACCAGGCCGGCTTCGCCGGGCTGATGATCAACGAGCACCACTCGACGCCGTCCTGCGTGAACGTGTCGGCCAACATGACCGCCGGCATCCTGGCCCGCACCACGAAGCGCGCGAAGCTGCTGATCCTCGGCAACATCCTGCCGATCCAGGACAACCCGGTGCAGATGGCCGAGCAGATCGCGATGGCCGACCTGATCTCGGGCGGCCGGGTCCTGAGCGGCTTCGTGCGCGGCGTCGGCGTCGAGAGCTGGTGGGCCAACAGCAACCCGGTGCACAACCGCGAGCGGTTCGAGGAATGTCACGACCTGATCCTCAAGTGCTGGACGACGCCGGGACCATTCCGCTGGGAGGGCCGGCACTACCATTTCCGCCACGTGAATCCGTGGTGCCTTCCCCTCCAGAAGCCACACCCGCCGATCTGGGTGCCGGGCACCGCGAGCCCGGAGACCGCGGTGTGGGCGGGGCGCATGGGCTACACCTACGTGCCGTTCCTGGTCTCGTTCGAGGTGGCGCGCGAGCTGTTCGACTTCTACCGGCAGGGCGCGGCGGAGGCGGGCCGGACGGTGACGCCGGACAAGCTCGGGTTCCTGATCTGCGCGGTCACCGCCGATACGAAAGCCCGCGCGCTCGACGCCGGCCGCCACTTCGTGTGGCGGATGGGACCGACCCTGCGCGGTCCCGTCGACTACTTCTCGCCGGTGGGCATGCGCTCGCGGGCGGCCAGCCAGTTCGCGCTTCGGGCGCGCTCGGTGTCGCTCTCGAAGATGAGTTACGAGGAGCTGGTCGACAACTACTACATCGTGGCGGGAACGCCCGACGAGGTGGCGGAGCGCTTCGCCCGCGTGCAGAAGGAGCTGGGCATCGGTCATCTGCTCCTCGAGGCGCAGGAGTCACGCATGGATCACCCGACGACCATGCGGTCGATCGAGCTGATGGGCAAGAGCGTGATCCCGGCCCTCGCCTCGGCGTGATCGGTCGCCCCTGTTCGATCGCTACCCGTTCGGTCTCGCGCTCTTGCCGGTCTGCAGGTACGAGGCGGCGGCCTGCTGGAACTGTTGGCGAACCGCCTCGGCGTCGCCCGCCGTCCCGCGCACCGCGGCCAGATCGCCGGCCCGCAGTCGGACCGACGCGTCCACCACGCCCGTCGCGCCCGCGGTGGTGTGCTCGCCGCAGGCGTAGTAGAAGCTGTTCAGCGAGACCTCGGCTTCGGCGTCCGCCCAGGCGATCTCGGGCAGGACGCTGGGCGCCCCGGCCCACTCGCGGGCCAGCCGGTCCAGCCGCTGCGTCGACAGCACGACGTTCAGCACCTTCTCCTTGAGGTTGCAGGACGGCGTGCGCGTGACGCCGAATCCGCAGCCGGCGATGGTGACCGTCACCACGACGAGGCCGAGAAGGATCTTTCGCATGTCCAACCCCCTTGAGCGGAAGATTGGCCGCGAGTCTAGCAGGCCGGTCGCGCCGACGCCTCCATCACACCGGCTTGTCGCCCGCGATCTGCACGCGCCGCATGATCCGACGGAAGCGGCCCGCGTCGTGAACGGCGAGGTGCTTGACGCAGCGGTTGTCCCAGAACGCGACGGAGCCGGCGGCCCAGCGGAACCGGCAGGTGAACTCGGGCCGGTGCCCGTGGTCGAGCAGGTAGCCGAGCAGCGGGGCGCTCTCGGCCTCGGTCATGCCGTCGAACCGGATGGTGTACGAGTGGTTGACGAACAGCAGCCTGCGTCCGGTCTCGGGATGCGTGCGCACGACCGGGTGCACGCTGACCGTTTCCTGCCAGGCCGCGTCCTCGCGCACCTTCGTGGCCCGGTAGGCGTTGAGCCCGGCCTGCGGACCGGCCACCTTGCGATCGCTGTGGACGGCCCGCAGGCCCTCCAGCAGCCGCTTCATCCCGTCGGAGAGGCTCTCGTAGGCGAGGTACTGGTTGGCGAAGAGCGTGTCGCCGCCGTAGGGGGGCACCTCGATCGCGTAGAGAATTGCGCCCATCGGCGGCTCCGGCATCATCGTGGTGTCGGTGTGCCACTCCTCGCCGACGATGCGGAGGTCGCCGGGCTCGCGGCGGATGTCCACGATCTCCGGATCGGGCCCGGTGCCCTTGTAGTTGGGATGGATGAAGATCTCGCCGAAGCGGCGCGCGAGCGCCTTGTGCCGGTCGGCGTCGAAGCGCTGATCGCGGAAGAAGACGACGCAATGGTCGAGGAGCGCCCGCCGGATGGCGGCGACCGTGGCGTCGTCGAGGTCGGCGTTCAGGTCGGGGCCGTGAATCTCGGCGCCCAGAGCGCCGGTGAGAGGCTGCACCTCGATCGACGTTGCCATGTCTCTCCTCCGCGCGACGGGCGCGACGCCCGTTCCGGCGCGCCCGATAGTATACCGTGTCCGGACCAGCCGCATCCGTCGCCGCGCGATGTCGAATTGGATGGGTACAAACGTTCGACGATCGCCGATACTGGACGCGCTCATGTCCACCCGCGCCGTCGACGTCCGAAACGCCAACGCCGAGATCACGGTTGGAGTGCCGGAGTCCACGTATGCGTGGGTTCGGCTCGGCGCCGCCCTCGTGCTGTCGGCGATCGGCGGGGTGGGCATGTGGTCGGTGATCGTGGCCCTCCCGGCGGTCCAGGTCGAGTTCGGCGTGGCGCGCTCCGCCGCGTCCCTGCCCTACACCATGACGATGATCTGCTTCGGATTCGGCGGCATCGTGATGGGCCGCCTCTCGGACCGCATCGGCATCATGCTACCCGTCGTGGGCGGCGCCATCGCGCTCGGGCTCGGCTACGTGGCGGCGAGCCAGGCCACGAGCCTCTGGCAGTTCATCCTGACCCAGGGCCTGCTGGTGGGCGTCGCGAGCTCGGCCACCTTCGCGCCGATCATCGCGGACACCTCGCTGTGGTTCAGCCGCCATCGCGGCATGGCGGTCGCGATCATCGCCAGCGGCAGCTACGTGGCCGGAACGGTGTGGCCGCCGGTGGTGCAGCACTTCATCCAGACGGTGGGCTGGCGCCACACCTACGTCGGCATCGCGGTGTTCTGCGTGGCCACCATGCTGCCGCTCGCCGCCGTGCTGCGCCGCCGGTCACCGCTCGGCGAGACCGCTGTCGCGTCGGCGCACGCGATCCGGCGGCCGGCGCAGCCGCTGGGGATGTCGCCGGCCGCGCTCCAGGTCGTGCTCATCGTCGCCGGGCTCAGCTGCTGCGTGGCGATGTCGATGCCGCAGGTCCACATCGTCGCGTATTCCGCCGATCTCGGTCACGGCGCGGCCCGCGGGGCCCAGATGCTCTCGCTGATGCTGGGGTTCGGGGTGGTGAGCCGCCTCGCGTCGGGCTGGATCTGCGACCGCATCGGCGGGCGGCGGACGCTCCTGCTGGGCTCGAGCCTGCAGATGCTCGCCCTCGTGCTCTTCCTGCCCTTCCACGGGCTGGCTTCGCTCTACACGCTCTCCGCCCTGTTCGGGCTCTTCCAGGGTGGCATCGTCCCCGCCTACGCCGTCATCATCCGGGAGTTCTATCCCCCGCAGGAGGCCGGGATGCGCGTGGCCACCGTGCTGATGGCCACCGTGTTCGGCATGGCCCTCGGCGGCTGGATGTCCGGGGTGATCTACGACCTGACCGGCTCCTATCAGATCGCGTTCATCAACGGTATCCTCTGGAACCTGCTCAACGTCGCCATCGCGGTCGGCCTGCTGCGCCGGCCGGCGCGACCGGTCCAGCAGGCCTGGTCGTGACGGGGCGGCTGCTCGCCGTGATGGTCCTCGCGGTCGCGATGACGGGCTGCGCCACGAAGGAGCCGGTGATGATGTACAACCCCGAGAGCCACGAGATCGCCCGATGCGTGGGGGCCCGTCGCAGCTTCATGGCCGGCGACGGTTATCGCGCGCAGGACGACTGCATCGCGGACTACGAGAAGCAGGGGTTCCAGCGGATGTCCACACCGGCGGCCACCAGGTGACAACGGCGGCGTGCCCACACCCCAATCGACTGGCGAGGTGCTGACCGTGGCGAAGACCGGAGGCCCGTGGCTGGTCGTGCTCGCCCTGCTGCTGCCCGGATGCGCCGTCGCCGGCCCGACCATGGCCGAGCTCCAGGATCGGCCCATCGACCGTACCTGGAGGTCGTCGGCCAATCCCGGAGCGGTGACCCAGTGCGTTCAGGACCAGATCGACCAGGAGTCGGGCTACTTCAACAGCCTGGCGTATCTGCCGACGCAGATGGAGGAGCGGGATGGCGGATGGCGGCTGGTCGCCCGCGCCCAGGCCCAGTACCCCGCCTTCATCGTCGGAGCGCGCCCCGCCGCCGGAGGATCGCAAGTGGAGCTGCGCGCCTGGGGCTCCTGGCCCGATCGCATTGCCCCGGTCATCGACCGCTGCGTGAAGTCGCCGTAGCGCCCGCGCCTCAGGGGCCCGCGGCACGGACGTAGCGCTGGGCGACCGGCACCTTCACCGGCCAGCCGGGGTCGAGCCGCGCATTCACCGTGGTGCCGTTGGCCATCGCGATCCGGGCCGCGTTCCAGGTGCTTCCGCCACGAGCGAGCACCTGCTCGATGGTCTCGCCCGCCCGCGCCTCGCGGACCCGCAGACGGCTCTCGACGATGCGCTCGCGATCCGCGGGGCGGAGCGGGCGGAAGCTCCGCGTCGTCCGTTCGATCGCGGGTTCGTAGCGCTCCCACCGACGGACTGCAGTGAGACCCGTCACCCGCATCACGTGCTTTCGGTGGGCGATCCAGGTGAGCAGCACGCGGTTGCCGTCGCGCGTGTCTGCGCGGAGCTGCGCGGCGGGGAGCCCGGCGATCTGCGTGCGCTGGAGCTGCTTGAGCTGCGCCTCCTTGAGGCCGTCGGTCCGCGCTCCCGCCACCGGATCGTCGCCGTCGGCGACCAGGCTCAGCAGCACCACGGCGTCTCCGTCCGGCGTCGCGACCGCGCCGGCGACTTCGGGCGTGTTCACGGTCTTCCACTGCGCGGGCATCTCGATCGCGGCGTCCAGGCCCGGATGCACGAAGAGCGACCCCAGGAAGACGCCGTCATCGGGATTCTCACCGACCACCAGTCCCTCGAGCCGACCGAGGAACGCGCCGCGATGGAGGGCGATGGGCGCGGCCGACGTCACCGGAAGCCGCGCGGCCGCCTGGAGGCGCTCGACCCGCTCATGGCTCGACGGATGGTCGGAGAAGAAGCGCGACCGGTTCGGATCGGCGCCGGCCAGCACCTCTTCGGCCTCGAGCGTCCGGAGCACGCGGCCGAGCCCGCCCGGGTTCCAGCCGGCGCGCGCGGCCAGCTCGACGCCGCGGTCGTCGGCCTCGCGCTCCTGCTCGCGGCTGTACGACGCCAGGGCCACGCCGGATGCGAGCCGGCCGGTGCCGCCGACGATGCCGCCGAGAGTCGGGCTCACCGTGCCGAGGATCGCCGCCGGCACGCCGAAGAGCACGGCGAAGGGTGTGGCGGCACCGACCCGTTGCGCGGCGTGGCGCTCCAGCACGTGTGCCATCTCGTGGCCGATGACCCCGGCCAGCTCGTCCTCGCCGTTGAGCAGGGCCAGCAGGCCCCGCGTCACGTACACCCAGCCGCCCGGGAGCGCGAAGGCGTTCGTATCGTCCTCGTCGGCGATGTTGAACTGCCAGGCGATGTCGGGTCGCTGCGCGGCCTGGGCCAGCCGACCGCCGACCTGACGGACGTAGCCCACGAGTCGAGGCTCGCGCACGAGCCCCACGCTCTTCTCGATCTCGTCGGCCTGCTCGCCCCCCAGCTTGCGCTCTTCGCCGGGGGAGATCGTCGCGCAGCCGGCGGCCAGCATCGCCAGCGCGGCGACACCACCGCCGGCCCACTCCCGTCGCGTCCACTCGCGCGTGATCAAGGTCGCCGAGCCCGGGACCGCCCAGCGCTATGTGCGGGGCCGAGACGGCCACCGCCCCGGCCCAGGCCCTGTCTCCGGAGACTGTGGTCCTGGTGTCGGTTGAGGCTCCGAGTCGACGCCTTCGTCCATGAGCGTCCACGCGATGGCTCGTCCCCTGGTCGTCCGTCGCGTCGTTCCGAACCAGACGCGTCCGTGGTCATCCAACCCGACCAGGTGCCAACCGTCGCCCTGCGTGACGACTTGGATCTGCTTGAGGCCATCCATCGGTTACCTCCGCGCTGAGGTGGGACTGGGGTGGGAGCATAGCGCAGCAAGGGCGACTCGCGCGTTCCATCTGCCCGAGGAACAGGACCATGACCGCGCGGTCACACCGGCGCGACCTTGACAATGCCGCGGCCGGTGGCTTCGCGAGCGGCCGCGTCAGGGATGCCGGGCGTTCGCGGGCGCGGGGGGCGAGGCGGAGGGCTCCGGCGCGGGCATCTCGATGCGGAGCGTGATATGCCGGGCTTGACCGGGCTGGAGCGACCCGACGTTCACCACGCGGCGGGCGATGAGCTCGCCCCGGTCCTCTCGCACCTCGATGATCACGGAATATTCGGAGGGGGCGGCGTCGGCGGAGTGCCGGATAGTGCCCTCGACGTTGAGCGGGCACAGGGTGGACCGGACGACCGGACGGGAGCTGGTGACGGCGTCGAAGCGCAGATGGCGCCGGCAGGCCGGGCACGTGACCGCGCTGCGCAGGATACGCTCTCCGCAGTGTGGGCACTTCCACGACTCGCCCACCATGGTGAAGGCCACTCAGCGGGACGAGAGTTGAGAGCCGTTCTCCAGTGGCCCGGCCTCGCCTTCACCCTCCTTCCACCCGAACTCCATCTTGCCCCGCATCTTGGATCCGGCGGAGACCACCACGCTGCTCGCCTTCACGTCTCCGATCAGCGTGCCGGAGTCCTTGAACTCCACCCGAGACGCCGCGACAATCTGGCCGCGGACATCCCCGGCGACCAGGACCGAATCGGCCGTGATCTCGCCCTCGACAAAGGCGCCGGGCTCGATGGTCAACTCGCCATTCACCTTGACCGCGCCCTTGAACCGACCGACCACACGGAAGTTGCCGGTGCCCTCGATCTTTCCTTCGATCGTGAGGCCGGCGGCCAGAATGGATTCGCCATTGTTCACGTTGCTGTTGGGCATCTGAGGGCCCTCCTCTGGCCGGGGATCGGGAACCAGCAGCGGCGGGCGTGAGACGGGCGGATCGAGCGCCGGCTCGGCCTTCGCTGAAGGTTCATCCTTCCGGGCTTGACCGAACTTGAGCATGTCACAGGCCTCCACGGCTCGGGATCCGATACAGCCGAGCCCACCTACTACACGCGAGGCCGGGCACCCCTGTCAAGACGCGCCTGGCAGTTGGCCGCACTCGCTCGGGTTCTTCGTCGCCGGCCCCAGAACCGGGTCTCATGCGAGTCGCCAGTCGCGCTCCTGCGGGGCGCGGGAATGGTGTCCCCGGGGTGACGACAGCCCTCTCGGGCAAGTGCGGGCGCGAGCAGTCGCATGAGACAACACGGTTGGTCCGCGCGTCTCGTGACCGGTGTGTCCCACGGTCTGCCCGGCCCACCCGATGTTTGTCTCCGCCTTTGCCGGGTGGCATCGGGCGTCCGCGCGGTGGGATCCAGGGGCGCTAGTCGGCCTTGATGTTCGCGCCTGCCGGCTTGAGCAGCTCGTAGACGAGCCGGTAGGCCCCGGCGCCCACGAGAACGATGATGACGATTCCTACCCACTGCGGTGCGTAGCGGATCGTGATCCAGAAGCCGATGGCCGCCGCCACAAGGCCCGCAACGAGGGCGCCAATGCGGGCCCGTCGCACCTGGCGTGCATAGGCCGCGAGCTGTTCCACCGTGACCGTCTTCGGGTCGAACGCTTCGTCCGCCATGTCGGTCGCTCCTCCTCGTCGTCAGCGCAGCACGAACTCGCCACCTAGGGTTCCGCGGGAATGAGTGCACGCCACCTTATACGATCCGGCCCTCCACCGGTAGTCGGGTCCGCCGAACGGCATGACCCAGGACGTCTGGCGCCGGCCGTGGGATCGGGCGACCTGATCGGGCACCTCGATCCGTCGCCGGCTAACGGTTCCAGGCCCGGCGTCGGCGTCGCCAGTGAGGCGGCACGAGATCTCGACCGGGCCAGGCCTCGTCCGCGGGGCATGGGAGACCGTGATGAGCGCGTGCACGTAGCGCGTGGCGGCCGCCGGCCCGGGGAACGCCGGGGTGAGCAAGTTGTAGAGCCCGTACGGATCCGGCGCGTTCTCCGCCGAGACGAAGAAGGCGATCCGTGGGCTGTCGTAGGGCGGAGTCGCCTCGTGCGGCGCGGGAGTCCGGGGTGGAAACGAGAAGCGCGTTGCGAGCGCCACGAGCAGGATGGCCGCGTACAGGAGGCCGAGCCGAGCCCGATGGCTGATGCGCGGCGCGGGCGCCGCGGGCAGCTGGGAGACTCGATCCAGGTCACGAGGCGTGGCGACCCAGAGTCCAAAGCACCAGCAGGCGGTGATGAACGGGTAGACGAGCACGGCCTTCGCGGGGGTCGCGTTGAGTGTTCGCTGCGCCAGCGAGGAGTCCACCAAGAGCCCGAGCGCGACGCCCGCTTCCAGGAGAGCACCCGCGGCGAGGGCAGCCAGGAGCAGCCGCGACAGCAAGGCGGGCGGCCAGGGCCGGAAGAGCACGCGCACCCCCAGGCGGGCGATGACGCTCCAGAGCACGGTGCGGAAGACGGTCGCGTAGAACACCTGGTCGATGGCCGTGGGGTCGACGCGCTCCGCGTCGTGGAAGATGCGGTATGCGAGGATCGCGACCGCAATCAGGCTGAATCCGAGCACCCCCAGTACCGCATACCACTCGGCGCGCTCGGAGGCCTCGCCGTAGGGCGCCGCGGGTGCGCGCAGCCAGGCGTAGGTGACGAGGCCCAGGATCAGGCAGGTCCCTCCCCACTCGCCAAAGGAGTCGAGCGACTCCAGGATGCCGTCGCGGTAGGCATCCGCGAGCACCGCGGCCGCGACCGCTCCGATGGCCTGCACGAGGGTCCTGAACAACCGGACTCGAGCGCGGGACACCGCGGGCACCCGCCCCGCCTGCAGGTGGTGCAGTAGCGGCTCGAACAAGAACCACCCGAGGAGCCCAGCGAAGGCCACCTCGGCGGCCCAGACCAGCCAGCTCTCCTCCGACGTACCCCGGGCGAGGCAGAGGGCGCCCCAGACCGGCGAGCCGGCGGCCGCGCAGAGCGCAGCGATCGTCGCAGTACGCCAGTATCGAGGGGGACGGGGCCGGGAGGCCACGGGCTCGGTCACGTTGGCCGCGGGCACCTGAGCGTAGGCAACATGAGCACGCTGCGGCGGCGCTCGCCTTATGTCAAGAGGTGCGCGTCACTGGCGGCCGCGTGCGCTTCCGCGGGCGGCGTGG
>DATFYA010000069.1 GCA_035315345.1 Candidatus Methylomirabilota bacterium | reverse complement strand
CGGAGCCGTCGGCGGCGCGTCCTCCGCAGGTGCGCACCCCCTCGCCGCGGCTGACCTCGGCCGGCGAGCCCAGGGCCTCGCGCAGGAAGCGGTAGGTGCGGAAGACGTTCGTCTCGGTCCGCGGAGTGTTCCAGGTCCCGTCGCAGCACACCACGAGCTTTCTCGTCATGTCGCCCATGTTCGGCCGAGCCGGCCGGCTTCCGCAATCGAAACTATGCGCTTACAGGACCGCCGGCGGTCGGGACGGTCAGGGCGCGGCGGCGAGCCGCGCCACGTCGAAGCCGTACAGGCGCGCGGTGTTGTCGGCCGCGATCTTGGCCTGCTCGTCCTCCGGCACACCGGCCAGAATCTCGGCGAGGATCTTCCGCGATTGGGGGAAGGTCGATTCGCTGTGCGGGTAGTCGGAGCCCCACATCAGGTTGTCCACGCCGATGGCGTCGCGAAGCCGGATGCCGATCGCGTCCTCCTGAAAGCTCAGGACGACGTTGCGATGGAAGAAGTCGCTGGGACGGGCGTCGCCCGTGAAGCGGTGGAAGGCCTCCTCGTGGCGCTCGCGGTAGGTGTAGTCCATGGTGGAGAGCACGTGCGGCGCCCAGGCCAGCTCGAACTCCACGATGGCGAGGCGGAGCGCGGGATGCCGCTCGAAGACGCCGGAGAAGATCATGTCGCACATCGACGTGGCGGGGTAGAAGGCCTTGGTGGCCCGGCTGGTCGCGTCGCGCAGCGTCCGCTCGCCCGCCCCGCGGATCTTGCCCTGCCGGCGCGTTGCGGTGTGGAGGCTCAGCGGCATGCCCAGCGCCGCCGCGGCCGCCCAGAACGGCTCGTACTCCGGCTGGTCGTAGCGCCGGTGCTCGAGGGGGTACTCGGTGATCATGGCGCCCGCGAAGCCGCGCCGCGCGGCCCGCTCCAGCTCCTGGACGCCCTCCGGCACGTCGTCCAGGTTCACCATGGCGATGCCCTTGAGTCGCGCCGGATCGGTGCGGCAGAAGTCGGCGAGCCAGTCGTTGTAGGCGCGGAAGATCGCCGACATCAGCGCGGGATCGGCAACCTTGAAGTAGAACAGGCCCTGCGAGGGATAGAGCACCTCGCCGGCCACCCCGTCGAGCCGCATGTCCGCGAGGTGCTGCTGGGGATCGTAGCCGCCCCGGTGCACGTCCTCGAAGCGGCCGAGCCCGGAGATCGTCTCGGGCGCCTCGAAGCGGGCCCCCGCATTCGAGATGAGCCCGATTCCCGAGAGGATCTGATCCTCCTCGACCACCAGCTGATCGGCGCCGTCGATCCGCACCAGGCGCGGGCCGCGGGCGCGGAAGGCCCGGTCGATGCGCGTCGTCCAGAGATCGGGCGGCTCGAAGACGTGCGAATCGGAGGAGAGGATCAGTGCCGGCGGCATCGGCGTCTCCTTCCCGGGTTCAATGGCCGGGCCTCACAGGCTGCTGCCGACGCCGGTGAGCCCCTCGATGAACTGATCCAGCACGAGACTGTAGAGGATCGCGATCGGCAGCCCCACCACCAGCGAGCCCGCCATCAGCGAGCCCCAGTAGAAGATGTCGCCCCGGATCAGGGCGGTGGCGAGGCCGACGGTGACCACCTTCTCGCTGCGCGGGGCCACGTACGCCACCGCGTAGAGATACTCCTGCATCGCGAGGGAGAACGCGAAGATCGCGGAGATCGTGATGCCGGCCCGGCTCACCGGCAGGACGATGCGCCAGAGGCTCCCGAGGCGGCTGCAGCCGTCGAGCCACGCGGCCTCCTCGACCTCGAGCGGCACCGTCTTGAAGTAGCCCATCATCTTCCAGGTGCAGAACGGGATGGTGAAGCCGGGATAGACCACCACCAGGGCCCACCACGAGTCGAAGACCCCGAGCGCCCCCACCACCCGCGCGAGCGGGATGAAGAGGATGATGGGGGGCACCAGGTACGTGAGGAAGATGGCGATGCCGAGGTGCTCGGCCCCGGGCAATCGCAGACGGGCGAGCGCGTAGCCCGCCGGCACCGCCATCAGCATGGTGAGGGCGACCACCCAGACCGCGAGCTGCAGCGTGTTGAGGAGCTGCACCGTGAAGTACGTGCTCTTGAACAGCCGCACGAAGTGCTCGAGCGTGGGCGGCAGGTTGAACCAGAGCGGCGGCACGTCCAGGCGATAGAGGTCCGCATCCTGCTTGAACGCGGTGATCGCCATCCAGTACACGGGAAAGACCGCGATGACCACGAACGGCGCGAGGCCGACGTAGACGAGGACCTGACGCTGAACCTCGCGGACTGTCTTGGCGCTCATGAGCCGTGGCCGCGGCGGCCGCCCCCCAGTCTAGGAAAGGACGCCCGGGTGGGCAAGGCGCAATCCCCGCGTCGCGCCGGCGGCCGCTGGTGCGCTATGCTTGCCCGCGATGCGACTTTCGGGGCGGGTGGCCGCGATCACCGGGGGCGCCCTCGGCATCGGGCGCGCCACCGCCCTGCTCTTCGCCGAGGAGGGCGCGACGGTGGCCCTGGGCGACGTCGCCCACGAGGCGGCCGAGACGGTCGCCCAGGAGATCGTCCGCCGAGGCGGCAAAGCGATCGCGGTGGCGCTGGACGTGGGAGACGCGGCCCAGGTGCAGGCCTTCGTGGACCGCGTCGTCGGCGACTTCGGCCGGCTCGACGTCATGTTCGCCAACGCAGGCATCGCCCACTCCGCCCCGTTCCTCGAACACCCCGAGGCCCAGTGGCACCGGGTCCTGCGCGTCAACCTGACCGGCGTATTCCTCTGCGGTCAGGCCGCCGCCCGCCAGATGGTCAAGCAAGGCGGAGGCCGCATCATCACCACCGCGTCGATCAACGCATTCCGCGGCGTCGAGAATCTGGTCGGCTACAACGCGGCCAAGGCCGGGGTCATCGAGCTGACCCGTACGATGGCGGTGGAGCTGGCGCAGCATCGGATCGCGGTGAACGCCATCGCGCCGGCCCAGATCGACACGCGGCTCACCCGCACGCTGCCCGAGGACGCGCGACGGCGGCGGGTGCAGCGCATTCCGATGGCTCGCTTCGGAGAACCGGACGAGGTCGCCCGGGCCGCGCTCTTCCTCGCCTCCGACGAGGCCAGCTTCATCACCGGCCATACCCTCGCGGTCGACGGCGGATACCTGGCCGGCGGCCTCTGGTCGGGCGCGCCGACCGGCCCCGCAGCCGGGTAGCGCGGCCGGGCGCGCGCAGGCTATGGATCAGGCGCTCGACGACGTCACCGTGCTCGACCTGGGCCAGGTCATCGCGATGCCGTTCTGCACCATGCTGTTGGCGGATCTCGGCGCGCGGGTGATCAAGGTCGAATCGCCAGAGCGGGGCCGCGAGCGCGTCTCACTGGGGGTGAAGCGCCGCCGCGACGGCGTCGAGGAGCGAGTGCCGGCCGCGCAGTACCGCGACCGCAACAAGCTCGGCGTCACCCTCGATCTCAAGACCGAGACCGGCGCCCGGCTCTTCCGCGAGCTCTGCCGCCACGCCGACGTGGTGACCGAGAACTGGAGCGTCGGCACCATGGAGCGGCTGCGGCTGGGCTACGAGGACCTGTGCCGGGTCAATCCCCGCATCATCTATGCCTCCATCACCGCGTTCGGGCAGACCGGGCCGTACGCGTCCCAGCGCGGCTACGACATGCTGGCCCAGGCGATCAGCGGCTACATGTCCATCACCGGCTATCCGGACGGGCCGCCCACCCGCTCCGGCCAGTCGATCTCCGACTACAACGCGGGCATGCTCTGCGCCTTCAGCATCGTCTCCGCCCTGCACTACCGGCAGCGCACCGGCCGGGGGCAGCGCATCGATCTGGCCCTGCTCGACAGCCTGATCGTCGCGCTCGACAACCTCGGCGAGCGCTACACGGTAGGCGGTGAGATCCTCACCCGCGCCGGCAACGTCTCGTTCAGCGGCTCTGCGACCGGGATCTACCCGACGACCGACGGCCACGTGGCCATCGCGGCGGCCGCGAGCAATGCGGTGTGGGCGCGCTTCTGCACGGCCATCGACCGCGAGGAGCTGACCCGCGCGCCGGAGTTCGCAACCCTCGCGGCCCGCCGCGACCGGCGCGACGAGATCGCGGCCATCATCCAGGCGTGGACCGCCCGGCGCGCCAAGGCGGAGGTCGTCCGCGCCCTCACCGCGGTCGGCGTGCCGGCCGCCCCGGTCAACAACGTGGCCGAGATGGCGGCGGATCCGCAGGTGCGCGCCCGGGAGATGCTCGTGGAGCGCGACCATCCGCTCTACGGGCACCTCACCACGACCGGCACGCCGCTCAAGCTGTCCGAGACGCCCGGCCGGGTGCGCTGGCTCGCGCCCATGCCGGGCGAGCACAACGAGGACGTGCTGATCGGCCTGCTCGGCCACTCGCGGGCCGACCTCGAGCGCTGGCGCGCCGAAGGCGTGATCTGAGAGCATTGGCGTCATGGACTACGCCCTCGAACACGTGGCCTGGGAACCCTGCATCCTCGAGCGCCGCCCCGACCGGACCCTCGAGACCTACGCGCGACGGAAGCTGGGCGTCGCCAATCCGGCGATCGGCTACTTCTCGCCCGTGCCCTGGATGGCGCGCGGCCTGATCGACCTGCATCCCGAGTACGGCCTGCTGATGCACCTCGATCGGACGGTGTCGGACCTGGTCGCCCTCGCGGTCAGCCAGGAGAACTCCTGTCGCTTCTGCTACTCGGCGGTGCGGGCGCTGCTATGGGCCCAGGGTATGCCGCGGTCCCGCGTCGAGAATCTGGAGCGCGAGCTCACGCGGCCGGACCTGCCGCCGCAGACCGCCGCCGCCATCGCGGTCGGCCGCAGCCAGTCGCGTACCGGGCCATCCGGCGCGCGAGCGGCACGGGAGATGCTCCGTCGGGCCGGGTTCTCCATGGACGAGATGAAGGAGGTCGCCTTCGCGGCGGCCAACACTGATTTCAGCAATCGCGCGCACACGATTCTGGCGGTTCCCACCCGCCCCCTCGAGCGCCTACCGGATCAGCTGCTGGCGCGGCTGTTTCGGCCCTTCATCGGCCGGATCATCCGCAAGCACACCGTTCGGGGCGCGGCCACGCCGCTCTCCCGTGAGCCATCCCCGCCCTACGCCGGCCTCGTGAAGGCCTACGCCGGGTCGCCGATCGCGCCGGCGCTCGTCCAGGTGCTCGACGGCATGTGGGCCTCTCCGCATCTCACGCGGCGATGCAAGCTCTGGATGCTCGCGATCATCGCGCGAGGCCTCGGATGCGACACGTGCGCGCCCGAGATCTCTCACTGCCTGCGCGGGGAGGGCGTGGCGGCGGACACGCTGACCCGGGTGCTGGACCATCTCGACGCGCCCGAGCTCGATCCGGTCGAGCGCCTGCTGGTGCCTTTCGCGCGGGAGACCATCTGGTTCGAGCCGGCCGCGATGCAGCGCCGGGCCCGCGCGCTGCGCGACCGGCTGTCGGACCCTCAGGTCCTCGAGGCGATCGGCGTGGCGGCGCTCGGCAATGGCCTCTGCCGGCTGGGGCCGATGGTGGATCAGCCATGACATGGAGCCTGCTCGACGCGGGGCTGGCCGTTCTCCTGGTCGCACTGGCGGTCGCCCTCTACCGCCAGTACCGGTTGAGCTCGACTCTCCACGCCCAGCTCGAAGCGGCCGCCGCCGAGCTCCAGCATCTGCAAGAGGCCTGTTCGCGGCTGGCGCCGGCCGGCGTGGTGCACCGCCTGATCGCCGACAGCGTGACCGCGCCCACCGAGGCGGCGGAGCGCAAGGTCGTCACCGCGCTGTTCGCTGACCTGGTGGGCTACACCGCGATGAGTGAGCGACTGGAGCCGGCGGTCCTGGCGCGCGTGCTGAACGGGTATTTCCAGCGCATGAGCGACGCCATCCACGAGCATCGCGGGCACGTATCGACCTTCCTCGGCGATGGCATCCTGGCCTACTTCGGCGCGCTTCAGCCGAACCCGTGGCAGTGCAACGACGCGGTGCGGGCGGCCCTCGCCATGCGGGCAGCCATCCGCGAGTACAGTGCCGAGCTCGAGCGGGAAGGCCTGCCGCCCGTCGCGGTGGGCATCGGCATCCACCGCGGCCCGGGGCTGGCCGGCATGGTGGGCTCGCGCGACCGCATGGAATACGCCTTCGTGGGGCGCACCGTGAACATGGCCGCGCGCGTGCAATCGCTCACGCGCATCCACAAGGTGGACATCCTGGTCACGGAGGCGCTGCGGGCCGAGCTCGACACGCGGTTCATGCTCACCCCCATGCCCGCCGAGCCGGTCAAGGGCATCGCCGAGCCGGTGGTCACCTACGCGGTCGGGGAAATGCGGGGCGCGCCACCCACCGAGCCCTAGCTCAGTCCCTCAGCACCTCGCGGAACGACCGGATCGCCTCGATGTGCGCGCGCGGCGTGGCGAAGCCAGCCCGCATCGTATCCACCGCGAGGTGGGTGGCGCCGAGGGCGCGCCACGCCTCCACGCGGCGGCGCACCTCGTCGCGGCCGAGCCCGGCGATGCTGATCCAGGGATCGATGCCGAACTGCTTGCGGTCGCGGCCGGCGGCGGCCAGGTGGCCGTCGAGCTGGCCGAGGTGGGCCTTCATGCGGTCGTCGGGCGGCCGGCCCGCCGGCATCCAGCCGTCGCCGATGCGCGCGGCGCGCTCGAGCACGGCGTCCGCCGCGCCGCCGAACCAGATCGGGATCGGCCGCTGGACGGGCAGTGGATTGAGCCCGGCGTTGTCGATCACGTGGTGGACGCTCCGGTGGGTCACGAGCGGCTCGGTCCACAGCTTCCGTAGCACCGCGATCTGCTCCTCCGAACGGCGGCCGCGGGTCTTGAAGTCCTCGCCGAGCGCCTCGTACTCCACGTAGTTCCAGCCGATCCCGATGCCGAGCCGGAGCCGCCCGCCGCTCAGCACGTCGACCTCGGCGGCCTGCTTGGCCACCAGCGCGGTCTGCCGCTGGGGCAGGATGAGGATCCCGGTGACCAGCCCGAGCCTGGTGGTGACCGCGGCGAGGAAGCCGAAGAAGACCATCGGCTCGTGGAACGGATGCTCCCAGGTGTACGGGCCGGTCAGCTTCGGCGTCCGCTCCGGATGCGCGCCGAGCACGTGGTCGTAGACCAGCAGGTAGTCGTAGCCCAGGCCCTCGGCGGTCTGGACGTAGTCCCGGATGGCCTGCACGTCATTGCCGAACTCGATCTGGGGAAACACGACGCCGAACCGCATGGCTCGCTCCTTTCCGTATCGACACCCGGCGGCGACCGTTCCGTCACTGCCGGCAGGTCGGCGCCATCCTACCACCGCGGAGCGTGCTATCGTGGGCGCCTCGGGAGGAGGCCATGGACAGAACGCTGATCACCAACACGAGCATCTTCGACGGCAGCGGGGCCGCGCCGTACCCCGGCGACGTGATGGTGGAGGGGCCGCGCATCGCGGCGGTGCAGCCGGGGGGCGGGCTGCCGCGGGACGGGGCGCGCATCGTCGACGGCGCCGGCGCGACGCTGATGCCCGGCCTCGTGGAGCCGCACGGCCACGTCAGCTATCCCGACGCGGCCTCCAACGCCGACTTCACGCGCCTGCCGCCCGAGGAGCACGTGCTGATCACCATGCGCAACGCCCGCACCTTGCTCGACTGCGGGTATACCAGTGTGCTGTCCGGCGCCTCCGCGAAGCCGCGCCTGGACATCGTCATCCGCAACGAGATCAACGCCGGCCGCATCCCGGGCCCGCGCTATCTCGCCAACGGCCCCGAGATCACGGTCACCGGCGGTCTCGGGGACGACAACGCCCTGCACCTGCCTCACCTCGAGACGCCGACCTTCGCGTGGGTCGCCGACGGGCCGGACGCCATCCGCCGCGCGTGCCGCCTGCTCGTCCGCGAAGGCACCGATCTGCTGAAGCTGAACATCTCCGGCGACACCGGGCCGCGCTACAGCCGCTCGCAGCGCGCGGTGATGACCGACGCGGAGGTGGAGGCGGCCACGGAGATCGCGCGGGCCGGCGCGGTGCGCGTCTGCGCGCACGCCCGCAGCGCGGAGTCGGTCAAGATGTGCCTGCGGCACGGCGTCGGCATCATCTACCACGCCAACTTCTCCGACGACGAGGCGCTCGATCTGCTCGAGGCCAACCGCGACTGGTGCTTCGTCGTCCCGGCCCTGGGCCTCACCTACCAGGCCTGCTACGCGGCCAGCGCGTGGGGCATGACGCCCGAGAGGGCCCGCGCGCTCGGCATCCGGCAGGAGCTGGAGATCTCGGTGGACACCATGGGGCAGATGCGCAAGCGCGGGATCCGTGTGCTGCCCGGGGGCGACTACGGCTTCGCCTGGAATCCCCACGGCACCTACGCGCGCGACCTCGCCCTCTTCGTGGATCTGCTCGGCTTCTCGCCGACCGAGACCCTCGTGGCGGCCACCCGGATGGGCGGCGAGATCATGGGCCGCGGTGACGAGCTGGGCCTCGTGAAGCCCGGCTATCTCGCCGACCTGCTGCTGGTCGCCGGCGACCCGCTCGGCGACATCCACTGCCTGCAGAGCCGCGACGCGCTGCGGGTCATCATGAAGGACGGCCACCTTCACAAGGCGCCGGCCGAGGCCTGAGCGACCGGGAGGCTCTGCGCCAGGCTAGAGATTCGTCCGATCCGGCCGGCCGATCGCGTAGACGTTGAATCCGATCTGGTGGAGATCCTCCGGGTCCAGCAGGTTCCGGCCGTCGAAGAGGAACGCGGGCCGTTCCATGGCGGCGTGGATGCGCCGGTAGTCCAGCTTCCGATACTCGGCCCAGTCGGTCAGCAACGCGATCGCGTGCGCGCCGTCGGCCGCCTCGTAGGGATCCGGCTCGAAGGTGACCCGCTCCGAGGCGCCGAGCAGCTGCCGCGCCCCGTCCAGCGCCTGCGGATCGGTGATGCAGATCAGCGCCTGCTCGGCGAGGAGCTCCTGGCAGATACGAATGGCGGGCGAGTCCCTCGTGTCCCCGGTGTTGGACTTGAACGCAAAGCCGAACACCGCGATGCGCTTGCCGGCCAAGGTGTTGAACATCACCCGGACCATCCGCTGCACAAAGCGCTCCTTCTGGTACTGGTTCAACGTCACCACCGACTCCCAGTAGCGGGCGACCTCGGGCAGGCCGTGCTGCTCGCAGAGATAGGCCAGGTTCAGGATGTCTTTCTGGAAGCACGAGCCACCGAAGCCGACCCCGGCGCGCAGGAATTCCGGGCCGATGCGCCGATCGGTGCCGATCGCCCTCGCGACCGAGAGGATGTCGGCACCGGTCTGCTCGCAGATGGCCGAGATGGCGTTGATCGAGCTGACCCGCTGCGCCAGGAACGCGTTGGCCGCCAGCTTCGATAGCTCGGCCGACCACACGTTCGCGGTGAGGATGCGCTCGCGCGGCACCCAGCGCGCGTAGACGTCCACCAGCTCGCGCATGGCGGCCTGACCGGCCGGCGTCTCGGCGCCGCCGATGAGCACCCGGTCCGGCCGTTCCAGATCCGCCATCGCGGTGCCCTCGGCGAGGAACTCGGGATTCGATAGCACCTCGAAGCGCTGCTCCGGTCGTCGAGTGCGGAAGATACGCTCCATCGCCTCCGCGGTGCGGACCGGCAGCGTGCTCTTCTCCACCACGATGACCGGTCGCCGCGCGTGCTGCCGGATGGCGCGCGCCGTCTTCTCCCAGTGCTGCAGGTCGGCCGCGCGGCCGGCGCCCTGCCCGAACGTCTTGGTCGGAGTGTTGACGCTCACGAAGATCATCTCGGCCTGGGCGATCTCGGGCTCGACGTCACCGCTGAAGCGGAGGTTCCGGCCGAGCGAGGCGCGCACGACGTCTCGTAGGCCCGGCTCGAAGATGGGGGGCTCGCCCGACTGCCAGGCCGCCACGCGCTCGGCGTTGACGTCGGCCACCACCACCTGCACGTCCGGACAGTGCTTGGCGATCACCGCCATGGTGGGGCCCCCGACGTAGCCCGCGCCGATGCAGAGGATGCGCTGGATCATGGACCGTGACCTGATGCGATCTTAGCCGATGAGCCGCGCGATCATGCCATGGATCGGCGGTTGACGTGCCGCCATGGGCCGGGATAGCATGCCGCTCGGCCGAGCGGCGCGACGTTCGTCGCCACGACCGGGTGCGGCGCGTCTGGTAGGGAGGACATCCATGCCGGGAGCAGTCGTGAAGTGCGTAGGTGTCGTGATGCTGCTGGTGATCGCCACCACGGGCTGTGCCACCCTCGAGTCGAATCCGAAGACGAGCATCGGTTCACTCGGAGGCGCGGCCTTCGGCGGGTTGATCGCGGCGGCGGCGGGCGGCGGCGGCGCGGCCATCGCGGGGGCCGTGATCGGCGGCGCGCTGCTCGGCGCTCTCGGGGGTAGCATGCTGGACCAGCGCGACAAGCGGATGGCCGCGGAAGCCCAGCAGAAAGCGCTCGAGTCGGCGCCCGCCGGTCGGCCGGTGGCGTGGACGAACCCCGACAGCGGACACCAGGGCACCGTCACGCCGGTTCGCACCTACCAGTCGGGCGACACGTACTGCCGCGAGTTCCAGAGCGACGTGGTGATCGGCGGCAAGAACGAGAAGGCCTACGGCACTGCCTGCCGCCAGCCCGACGGCAGCTGGAAGGTTCAGGGCTGAGGAGCGACGCGATGCGTACCGGCCGCTTCTGCCTGACCGCCGCCGCGCTCGGCCTGGTCCTGATCCACGTCCCGGCGGCGGCCCAGACGGCCGCCTCTCCGGACGTACGGGCGTGGATGAGCAAGCAGGACGGAAACGGCGACGGCAAGCTCGATCGCGGGGAGTTCCACCAGGCGGTGGTGGAGGCCTTCTTCCTGCGCGACAAGGACAAGGACGGCTTCCTCGCGATCGCCGAGCTCACCGAAGCTAGCCCCGAAGCGCTGAAGGCGATCAAGCGGAAGGACGACGCCCGCATCTCGCTGCAGGAATACGCCAACGCGCTCTTCAAGGATTTCGAGGCCGCCGACGCCGACTCCGATGGCCTGCTGACCGTCGAGGAGATCGAGGTGTACCGGAAGCGGACCCGGTAGCCGCTCGACGCGCCAAGCTCCGCCCCTCACCGCCCTCCCCGCTGCGCTGCGTTAGATCACGGCGACGCCCTGCGCGAGCAGGCATTGACAGCGTCGACCCGCGGTCGCCTACTTTTCGTGTCTCGCTGGTTTTCAACGTCCGCTCCTGCGGGGCGCCAGGAGGCCCCGACCGCTCGACCGCCACCTCTCGTTCGAGGAGTTCCAGGTTCCTGGGGGCGGAGAAGGCCCCAGGTTCCGACTCAGCACGGGTCGCCCCGGCGCGGTCAGATCCGGCCGGACTCGGGGGCCGCCCTCTGGGAGGTTCGATCATGCACATCGCTCGACTCCGCCTGAAGCACCGATCCGCCCTGAAGCCGCTGTGCTACGTGGCCGTCGCCTTGCTCGTCATGACCGTGCCGCCGAGCGCGCAAGCGGGACCGTTCACCTTGTTCGAGGCGTCGGGTCCCGACGCCGCGTCGATTCAGGCGACCGTCGACGCCTTCCGGGCCGCTCTCGGCGATCCGAACAACGGCAACACGCCGGGTCCGCTGACCAGCGGCCGGCGTGAGATCAACTGGGACGGCGGCGGGCAGTCCATCACCGATTCCGACACGCCGTTCACCGGGTTCCAGGGCCGGGGCGCGGTGTTCACAACCCCCGGCACCGGATTCATCCAGGCGCCGCCCTCCCTCCTCGCCGCGGACTCACGGTTCGACCCGAGCTACGCCAGCTTCGCCACGTTCAGCGACCCGCGCGTGTTCTCGCCGCTCGGCAGCCCGTCCACCACCATGACCTTCTCGGTACCTGGAACGGCGTTGGCGGCGACCACGATCGGATTCGGCGCGGTCTTCTCGGACGTCGATTCGTCGGCGAACGCCTCCCTCACCTTCCTGAACCGTCAGGGCGTGTCGCAAGGGACGTTCCCCGTGCCGGCCGCCGACAACAATGGCCTGTCGTTCCTCGGGCTGATCTTCCCGAATCTGCCCTT
>DATFYA010000068.1 GCA_035315345.1 Candidatus Methylomirabilota bacterium | reverse complement strand
CGGATCCGCGTCTCGACCAGGCCCATGAGCTGCTCGAATCCCGGCAAGCGATCGTCGAAGGTGACCTCGCGTTGACGGTCGATCGACGCCAGGCGCAACACACGGATCGGGCCTCGTGTGCTCGTTCTTACGAAGTGCTCGACCTCCCCGACGCCATCCCACGTGAGACGGATGCGCGTTCCTCCATAGCCGGTGCCTTCGAGGTACTTGTCCGATACGAGGAGCCGGCGCGCTGCCCGCCAACTGGGTCGGGACACGAGCCACAAGATCGGCGCGATCAGCAAGGTCGCCGCCACCAGCAGACCATAGATGCCACGCCGGGCTCCCCACCCGAGGATCACCGCACATGTCACGACCACACACGCGCGCGCCACCAATTGGGCCCATCGCCTCGAAGGAGAAGACGTGAACGTCAATGGCGTCACGATCCGATCGCCGTTCCGGTTGCTATTGCTCAAGTCGGTGCTCTCCGGTCCCACTCTAGTCCGGCATGATCCGGCCGGCCTAGTGGACATTGGTCCACTAGGCACGCTGCCCGCCCGCTGCTAGTGTGTGACGCCTGGGTGGCAGAAGGAGGTTGCGAAATGCTGGAATGGTGTCCGCTGGTGCCACGCGATCTGAGAACCGATCGGCGGTCGACAGACTCCCGCGGTGTGCCCAGACGCCTCCCAGATTGCAAGCTCCATCGCCGCCACGAACGGCCGGGACATAGTGGGACCGTTCACCCCTGCTGGTGCGGCCAGAGCCGTGAGACCCATGACCGGAGACGTGACATCGCACGCGAACATGACCTCGGCCCCAAACCCATAGCCCGTGGAGACTGTCATGTTGCCCCAGCTACCGAAGGACGAACTGCGAAGAGTCTGTGACGGATGCGGCACAGCTGGCTTCCTGCCCTATTCCATCCGGATTGGGGGGCCAGCCACCGCGGTTGAGCGTGTCTATTGCTCCATAGCATGTGCTCGGCTTCATTTTCCTAGCTTCACCGGTCAGAATTCTGGACGATGAGGAGGCGGACGCCGCGCCTCAGCTAGCCCGATGACAGTGCGCAAGGCCGTCTTCCCCGCCGCGGGGCTCGGCACTCGGTTCCTGCCCGCCACCACAAGCGCGCGATCGAGGACCACTTCGACGCCGCCTTCGAGCTCGAGTACTACCTGCAGGACCCTAGGGTGGCCGGAGCCCGCTGTCCACCCGGTGAAGACATCGTCCTCCAAGCTGAAGGACAAGGAGTGCTGAAATGAAGACGAGCAAGAAGGCGTCATTCCGCGTCACCGCACCGAACCAGGAAGCGGCCGCCGCAGCCGCCGAGTCCAAGACCGCCAGTCGACGCAAGGCGGTCAGGTCGAATGCGGTGGAGAACGCCGCCAAGCGGCAATTTCAGAAGAGCCAGGCGACCGCGATCCAAGGCCATATGCGATCGAGCGGACAACGACGACAGGCTAAGCGGGACGCGAGGTAGGGTGTGAGCCCGGTCATGCGAGGACATGCGTCGTGAGATGGCCCGCGACGACTACGAGAACATCTCAATACAGTCCGTATCGCTTCGTACGCGCGCCATCGTCCAAGTCTCGTCGATAGATGCGCGCGCGCTCTTGGTCATTTTGGGTGATCTCGTACGAGACGGCGTCGTTCCTCCCGCCGTCGAGAGGCGTCGCCGTACGCCTAATGTTGGCGGCGAGGCGGACTAACCAGTAAGAGCCCCAGAGGATCAAGCCCCTGGGGCTCTTGCCGTCAAGGTCGGGGCTGGCTACTTTTTCAGAAGCTGGATTGCCGCCATGGCCTTCTCCGTGGCCATGGCGCTATTGCCGGCGTTGCACGCGGCGTCGGCTTCCTTCACGAGCGTTGCAGCTTTCGTGAGCTCTGCAGACCGAGGAGCCTGCACATCCTGACTGCGCGGAGCCTGCTTGGAGGTGATGGGCGCCCCACCAGACGAAGCCCGGTACCAGCCAGGGCGACACCCACGCGCACGGTCACCTCGGCCCATCCCCCGACGCAGACCACGAGAAAGTGCGGTGACTCTCATTGAATCGCCACCACTACCCGTGCAGGAGAACGTTGAGTAGGGAGCTGTGGATATGCAGGCCGCCGTTGTACTCGATGAAGCCGAGCTTCCTGAACTTGTTCATGAACCCGCTGATCCGAGGTCGGGTGGTACCGACCATCTCGGCCAGGACTTCTTGGCTGATCTTCGGAATCACCGGCTCGATCTTCCCTTCCTTGCCAAAGCGGGCCAGCAGCAAGAGCACCCGCGCCAACCGCTTCTCGCTCGAGTTGAACAGTTGATCGACCAGGTCTTCCTCGAAGCGCACATTGCGCGCCAGCAGATGCGCCATGAAGCGCTCGGAGAAGATCGACCGCTCATGCAGCAGCGCGATCATGGCTTGCTTGTCGATTCGCACGACCGACACCTCGGTCATCGCCGACGCGGTGGCCATGCGAACGGGCTGGCCGGCCAGACAGCCTTCGCCGAAGAAGTCGCCGCGTCCGAGCATGGCCACGATCGCGGATTTCCCCCGTTCCGAGACCACCGTGAGCTTGATCTGACCCTTCTCGAGGTAAAACACGGCATCCGCCGGATCTCCTTGTACGAAGACCACCTGCTTCTTGCGATACACCGAGACCGATCGTCCCGTGCTGGCCTTCGTCAGGAACGCCTTCGCGTCGAAGTGTGCCGTCGGCTTGCGTCCCATTGGCGCCCTCCATCGATGAGCTAGATGCCGCGAGTGCGGACTCGGGACGATTGCTCTCCTGCCAGCAGTTCAGATGTTGCCTCTCCCCGGCACGTCGAGCCACTGCTCCTTCGCATCGATTTCCTGGGAACAGAATACCTTGGGCATGTGGTACCTCCCGGTCATCTCGGACATTACGCGTGCGCACACCACCACCTCTGACCGGCGATCACGCTGGCCGCCCCGACAAACGTCCCGACGCACATCGTGGGCCACCCCACTTCCAGCGACGTGTCGAAGACGAGAAAGAGCAAGCCCCCGATGAGGCTCCCGGCGAGACCGAGGGCCAGGTCGGCGATCAGCCCGTAGCCACCCGTCCTCATGACTGGACGGGCCAGCCCACCGGCTATCAATCCCACGGGCACCCACATCATGAAGATCGGGAACTTCATGTCGCCTCCCCCCGTACCCCCTCACTCTAGCCGCTCTGGACGGGCCTGCCCATTGGACCTAGGTCCAGCACGCCATCGCCGCCCCCCAAGCAGGCGCTCGCGTTTGCGGGGCGTTCGGCGCTAAAGTGGGCCGTGGGCCTGCCGTGGCACCTTGGGGTCGACGTGCCCGTGGTCGTCCTCGGGACCGTCCTCATTCTCTGGCTCCTGCGCCACCGCGCGGTGAGCCGTCACGCACAGCGTCTTCTGAAGGACCGTCTTCGGTTCGAGACACAGCTGTCGGAGCTCTCCGCGAAGCTCATTCACATCGAGGCCAGTGGCCTGGACGCGGCCCTCGAAGCCGCGCTGCGCCAGATGGTGACCTTCCTCGAGGCCGATCGCGGGAATCTCGACGAGTACCGCGACGGTGCCCACGGAATTCGCGTGTCGTGGGCCGAGCCGGACGTCGCGCCGCTTCCGGCGATCCTGGCGGTCGACCACCTCCTCTGGACGGCCGACACGCTGCGGCGCGGCGCCGTCGTCCGATTCTCTCGGACCGACGAGCTTCCCCCGGAGGCGACGATGGATCGGATGGGGTACGAGCGTCTGGGAACGCGCTCCCACCTGTCGATCCCGTTGCAGGCCGGTGGCCCGGTCCTGGGGGTCCTCTCGTTCGACTCCGTTCGCCGTGAACGGACGTGGCCGGACGATCTCGTCGGCCGCCTCCACCTGCTGAGCGAGGCCTTCGCCAGTGCCCTGGAGCGGAAGCGGATGGAGCTGTCGCTCGCCGAGCGGCTGCGCTTTCAGCGATTCCTGTCGTCCCTCTCCGTCCGGCTCAGCCATGTCTCGGCCGCCAGTCTCAACGAGGACATCCAGGATGCCTTGAGATCGATCGTCGCCTTCCTGGACGTGGAACGTGCGGTGCTACTCGAGCTCCACGAATCCGGCGTCGCCGGCCGCTCGTGGACCATCGATGGTCCGGTGGACTCCGCCCGCTTTCCGTGGCTGAGCCTCCAGCTGCTGGGCGGTGACATCGTCCGGGTAGCCCGGATCGACGAGCTTCCCGTCGAGGCCGCCGAGGATCGGACCAGCGCTCTGACACTCGGCCTCGAGTCCTTTGTGGCGCTGCCCTTGCGGGCCGGCAAGACCCTGGTTGGAGGGCTGGTGCTCGGCACCTTCGTCTCCGGGGCCACGGAGCGGGCCGAGCTACTGGAGCGAGTCTCCCTCGTCGGAGAAGTCGTGGCCAACGCCCTGGAGCGGGCACACGCGGAACGCGAGGTGGGGCGGCTCCGGCAGGAGCTGGCGCACATCGGCCGGGTCTCGGCCCTGGGCGAGCTCAGCGCATCGCTGGCCCACGAGCTGAACCAGCCCTTGACCGCGATTCTGAACAACGCCCACGTGGCCCAGCAACTCCTCGAGGCCGACGTTCCGAATGTCGGAGAGCTGCGCGAGATCCTGGCCGATATCGTCGCCGACGACCAGCGCGCCGCCAAGGTGATTTCCCGGCTGAGGGCGCTGCTCAAGAAGGGGGAGCTCGATCACGCGCCGCTCGACCTCAACGACATCGTCCGTGAAGTGGCCGAGCTCGTGCGAAGCGACATGGGCGTCCGGCACGTGTCCCTGACCCTGGATCTGGCTGCGGATCTGCCTCGAGTGCGGGGGGACCGCGTGCAGCTGCAACAGGTGGTCCTGAACATCGTCCTCAACGGCCTGGAGGCCATGAGCGGGCCCCACGAGCGTGGCCACGCCCTCGTGGTCCGGACGGCGAGGGCGGGCACCGCAGCGGTTAAGGTCGCGATCGCGGACGAGGGAAAGGGCATCGACACGGGAGACGTCGACCGCCTCTTCCAGCCACTCTATACCACCAAGCCCGAAGGGCTGGGCATGGGCCTCGCCATCGCCCGCACCATCGTCGATGCGCACGGCGGCGAGCTTCGGGCGTTCAACAACCCCGACGGGGGCGCCACCTTCGAGTTCTCACTGCCGGTCGATACGCAGCCGGTGCCGCGACACGGGACCTAAGTCCAGTAGCACTCCCGGCTACACGCGGCTAACGTGGTGACGAGGGGGAGCTCACGTGAACGACCTTCTGAACAACCCGACCATTCTGAACAGCCCGACCATTGCAATTGTGGACGACGACGCCTCGATGCGTCGCTCGCTCCTTCGGGTCGTGCGGTCGGCCGGCTATCGGGCCGAGATGTTCGCGTCGGCCCGGGAGTTTCTCGAGTGGCTGCCTGGGAACCGTGCGGCCTGCCTCGTGCTCGACGTACACATGAACGAGATGAACGGGTTCGAGTTGCAGGAACGTCTGGCCGTCCCGATCATCTTCATCACGGCCCATGACGACGCCCCGACCGTCGCGCGCATCGAGAGGTCCGGTGCCGCCGGTCACCTGCAGAAGCCCTTCGATCCGTCCGCCGTGCTGAGCGCGATCCGCCAGGCCCTCCGGGTGAGCCACGATCGAATCGGCGGCCGGGAGAGCGGTGGGTTGACGGACGGAACGATTCAGGCGACCGATCCGCTCTCGCCTCCCTCGTCGTGCGAGGGGTCCGGCGGAGACGGCGGAGGAAAGCCATAGCTGTACCGTCCGAACCGGGGCAGCTCACGCGCGCTCGGGCCGGCTCCGCCGAACGCCACACCCTGCAGGAACGAGCTCACCGTCGGGTCGGCGTACGCACCGAATGCATCGACCAGCGTGCCCCGAGCACCACCCTCACCTTCGATCGCATAGACGATCGACATGTCGTCCGGATCTGAGACCCCCTCGAAGCGATGGTATTCCCGAATCACCACCTCGTCCGCGCTGAATGTTCGCCCGCTGTCGAATGACAGCAGGCCATCGCCGCTCACCCCGAAGTGCTCGATGAACCCGCACCTGGCCAGCTCGTCGATCGTCTTCGCGAGGGTGGCGTAGCCCGCCTGTCTCACGTCGCTAGCCCCGGAAGGTGAGCAGCGTCATTCACGCTCTTGATACTAGGCGGCCCGACCGTGCCCGGCTACTACCCTTTGGTCCACTACTTGTTCTCCGACAGACCGCGTAGCGTGAGGGTGGGAGGGACCGACATCATGCCTCAGACGAAACGGACGACACCGACCCTACAACCATTGCACGACCGCGTCCTCGTCAAGCGAATCGAGGAGGAACAGGCTCGACGCGGCGGCATCATCATCCCGGACAGCGCCAAGGAGAAGCCGCAGGAAGGGAAAGTCATCGCGGTCGGCAAGGGCAGAGTATCCGAGACCGGCAAGAAGAACCCGCTCGACGTCAAGACGGGGGACCGCGTGCTCTTCGGCAAGTACGCCGGCAGCGAGGTCAAGCTCGACGGTGAGGAGTATCTCATCATGAAGGAGGAAGACGTCCTCGGCATCCTCGCTTCCTGAACACGCACCTCCGCCGCGGTTTCCCGTTCGCACCCATGAGAGGAACATTCCATGTCGAAACAACTCCTGTTCAATGAAGAAGCCCGCGCCGCGCTCCTGCGCGGAGTCAACGTCATGGCCCACGCGGTCAAGGTCACGCTGGGCCCGAAGGGACGCAACGTCGTCATCGACAAGAAGTTCGGCAGCCCCACCATCACCAAGGACGGGGTGACGGTGGCCAAGGAGATCGAGCTCAAGAACCACTACGAGAACATGGGCGCCCAGATGATCAAGGAGGTCGCCTCCAAGACCTCCGACATCGCCGGCGACGGGACCACCACCGCGACCGTGCTGGCCCAGGCCATCTTCCGCGGCGGTCTCAAGAACGTGACCGCGGGCGCGAACCCCATGGGGCTCCAGCGGGGTATCGAGCAGGCGGTCGAGCACGTGGTCAAGAACCTCCAGAAGATGTCGAAGTCCACGAAGGACAAGAAAGAGATCGCCCAGGTCGCCACGATCGCGGCGAACAACGACCCCGCCATCGGCAGCCTCATCGCGGAGGCCATGGAGAAGGTCGGCAAGGACGGGGTCGTCACGGTCGAAGAGGCCAAGGGGATGGAGACCGCCCTCGAGGTCGTCGAGGGCATGCAGTTCGATCGCGGCTACCTGTCGCCCTACATGGTGACCGATGCGGAGCGCATGGAAGCCGTTCTCGAGGACTGCCTCATCCTCATCCACGAGAAGAAGCTCAGCGTGATGAAGGACATGCTCCCGCTCCTGGAGCAGGTCGCCCACTCGGGGAAGCCGCTGCTGATCGTCGCGGAGGACGTGGAAGGCGAGGCCCTCGCCACTCTCGTCGTAAACAAGCTACGCGGGACTCTCTCCTCGTGCGCGGTGAAGGCGCCGGGCTTCGGCGACCGCCGCAAGGCCATGCTCGAGGACATCGCCACCCTGACCGGCGGCAAGGCCATCACGGAAGACCTGGGGGTCAAGCTCGAGAACCTCACGCTGGAAGACCTGGGCAAGGCCAAGCGCGTGGTGGTGACCAAGGACAACACCACTCTCATCGACGGCGCCGGCAAATCCGGAGCCATCGAAGGACGCATCAAGCAGATCCGGACCCAGATCGAGGAGACCACTTCGGACTACGACCGGGAGAAGCTGCAGGAGCGGCTCGCCAAGCTGGCGGGCGGTGTGGCCCTGATCAAGGTGGGAGCGCCCACCGAGACGGCCATGAAGGAGAAGAAGGCCCGCGTGGAGGACGCGCTCAATGCGACCCGGGCCGCGGTCGAAGAGGGCATCGTGCCGGGCGGTGGGGTCGCTCTGCTCAGAGCCGCGACGGCTCTCGACAGCCTCACGCTCTCCGGCGATGAGGCGACCGGCGTCGACATCGTCAGGCGAGCTCTCGAGGAGCCACTCAGGCAGATCGTGCAGAATGCCGGCCTCGAGGGGTCCATCATCGTGGAGAAGGTCAGGAGCGCCAAGGACCTCGCGCAGGGGTTCGACGCCGAGTCGAATCAGTACGTGGACATGGTACGGGCTGGGATCATCGACCCGACCAAGGTCGAGCGGGTCGCTCTGCAGCATGCGGCGTCGATCGCCTCCCTGCTACTGACCACCGAGGCGCTCATCACGGACAGCCCGGAGGAGAAGAACGCCATGCCAGCGATGCCACACGGCGGGGGCGACTTCTAAGAGACGGCTGAGACACTTCAGAAGGGGCGGGCCGTCGGCCACACGGCGCGGGCGGCCCGCCTGACTGAGGGCGGCTCGGGCTACTTGCCCGCGCCGATCGAGACCACGAAGTTGACCGTCTCCTCCCGGAAGGGGGACGGGATGTAGGAAAGCTCCAGGCGGATCTCCTTGAGCTTGTTCGCCTTCAGCGCCTCGACGGGAAACTCCACCTCCAGGGCCTGGGACGACTCCTGCCCCGGGTCGAGCCGTTCCTCGCCGTGCGTGGTGAACGTCACGAGCGAATCGGTCCGGGCCGCCTCGAGCTTGATGGGCTGCCCCTGGGCATCGATGAACAGGAACTTGGTCTCAACCAGATGAACGGCCCGATTCGCGGAGGAATTCTCCAGCCGCAGCATGCCGGTCAGCTTCGCCGGTGAGACCACGCGATCGGAGCCCTTCTCGATTCGCTCGGTGACCTTCAGGTCGCTGACCTCGCCGGTGATGATCCCGCATTTCACGGTCATGGATGCCGGTGTCACCGCATAGGTCTTATCCTCGATCACGGATGCCCCCGCCAGCCCTGCCATCGTATGGTTTTCGCTTGGCCAACGACACTGCTGAGTAACCGCTCGCGCTTGGTATCACGGGCACCCCTTCCGGTATCCTTGCCACCACTCTGGATCCCGCGGCCTCGCTCGACTATTGGACCTTGGGCCACTACGCAGGAGGGACGACGACGACCGCTCGGCACAGGACTAACCTGGTGCAGGCCCTGACTTGGCCGCGAGCACGCCCGCTTCGGCGGCCAGCCGGACCAGCTCGGCCAGCGATCCGGCCCGCATCTTCTCCATTACGCGGGCTCGATGCATCTTGACCGTCTTTTCCACGACGCCCAGCTCCGCCGCGCTCTGCTTGTTCAACATTCCGGTCACGACCAGGGCGAAGACCATGGCCTCACGCGGAGTCAGCGTCTTGATGCGATCCCGGATCTCCTTGATCCGGGCCCGTTCCCGCCGATCCCGCAGCGCGATGGCCACCGCTCGTTCCACCGCATCGAGAAGCTCCTCCTTGCTCACCGGCTTCGTGAGCACGTCAACGGCCCCGCCCTTCATGGCCCGCACGCCCATCCGGACGTCGCCGTAGCCGGTGAGGAACACGATAGAGAGCCGCTCCCCCAAGCTTTCGAGAGCGTCCTGCAGGGCGGGCCCGGTCAACCCGGGCATCCGGACGTCCAGCAACAGGCAGGAAGGACGGTCGGGCCGTGGTTGGGCCAGAAACTCGCGACCCGAGGCGAAAGACTCGACCTCCCACCCCGCAGCCCTGAGCAACCGCGTGAGGCTCTTCCGGACGGACGGGTCGTCGTCCACCACGAACACCACCGGGGTCTCGGCGGCGACCATATCCAGCAGGATAGCGAACTTGGCACCAGCGTGCTGGCGTGTCTTTGATCAGCTGAAAATTGGTCGATGAACAGGCCGTCGAAAGTCCCGGGTTGGTCAGCGTCAGCCGCCGACCGGCGCAGCAGCCGCTGCGGGCGCGCCTACGCGAGCGGGCCAGCGTGCGGTTGCGGGCCGACACGAACCACTCTCCTCGCGCGTGCTCGACCATTGGAGAGGGACGTCATGCAACTGCGGCGCGCGACCGCCGCCATCCAGCGGGAGCAGAGGACGAAGGGCAATCGGTCAGTAATGGCCCGGCGATAGCGGCCATGGAGCACAAGCCGAGGCGCGGCGGGATGTCGTGTGAGGTTGCTTGGAACCCTGGCGCCTATTCCCGATGGGACGGGACCAAGGTCCAATATCGCCCGATCGCGCGCGGTCAGAAGATCAGTCGAGGGGGAATCCGCTCATATCACAACTCGCGGTCCTCATCTTCTCGGCGTGCGTCCTGCTGGTTGGCTGCACAGAGCCCATCTACAGCTACAGCAAGGCCGGCTCGGACGTGTCTGACTTCAGGCAGGACAGCTACGCCTGTGTGCAGGAGCCTCAGATCTCACGGGGCGCCAGTGAAACTCCCATGACTGTCGGCGCCAGCACCGACGGCAAGCGAGAAGCCCTTCTGTACCGCATGTGCATGAGAGCGCGCGGCTGGACAGCCGAAGCGCCTCAATAGCCGGCCGCTGCATCCTGCTCGCCACGTGGCACGCGCACCTTGAAGTGGCTCAAGCTGAAGCAGCCCGGCCACGGGACGATAGGACGGCGCACGCAGTAAGGGCAGTTTTCTTGCCGGCAAGCGCCCGGCGGCTGTTACCCTCCCGTCGGGAGGTCAGCCTCACCATGGCACTGGAGTATCGTGAGCGTGCGACGCTGGGAACCGGTTGGGCTCTTGAGGTGTGCTCGCTTGGCGTGCTGGTAGGCAACATCCAATTCGGCCCCCACAATCGCTTCCGGTATTACGAAGGCGAGCCGAGAACAAGACTCATACCGCTGCTGAGCGACTGGGATCTCGAAGCGCTACAACGCAAGGTCGAGGACCACCACCGTCGGCGGATCGCCGCACGGGTGTAAGCTCGACCCGCTGGCCGGGCTCGCGAGCAAGCCCGCTGCGACCGCATCGCAGGCGACCATCACGATCGGGATCGTGGTAGTCGCCTGCTTCGCAGCCAAGATGGCTGGATCGGACGCTAGGTAGATCGCATCCACGCGTAGCCCTACAAGCTCGGCCGTTAACCGCCGGGAAGAGTTCTGGCTTTCCTCGCGCATAGCGGACCTCCAGAACCAGGGCGCCTGGGTATCGCTTGCCAACGCGAGCGCGGTGAATCTCTCTAGAATCGCCCCGATGTCGCCGCCGAGCTTTCGCCGCCCACGCACCCCTACCCCGGTGCGGGCGTCTCGGGCGACTTTCAGGGCTTCCGTACCGAGCATCTCCGACACCATGACTGGCAAGACACCACGACTGACAGCGCTACCAGGTCGTTACCGACGTCAACTGGTGCGGGCACGACCAGCAGGTCATCCCCTGGCACGAGGCAGACGGGTCCTGTCGGCTCATCCCGGCGCTTGGCGAGGCTCGGTAAAAAGCCCGTGAGTGATCGGCTACCGGTCGACAATGTCCGCTTTGAGACTGGCAGCAGCGGCCAGGAATTCCTCCCGCTCTTTGCCCTGGACACCGAACTTATCGAGCGTTGCCAATGTGTGCTTCACAAAGATCTGCCAGTCACTTTCGCTGATGTTGAGGCCTTCGTGCGAGGTTTTCATATCGCGCCCGCGGTAGATAACCGGCCCCCCAAACGCCTCGCACAAGAAGTCGACGACCAACTGCCGGTCT
>DATFYA010000067.1 GCA_035315345.1 Candidatus Methylomirabilota bacterium | reverse complement strand
GCGGCGGCGGCCGGCTGGGTGCGGCTCCGGCCGGGCACGGCCGCCGAGGAGCTCAAGGTGCCGGACGGCGCGACCATGGAAACGTTCGATTTCGACGCGAAGGGCACTGAGGGCTGGACCACTGTAGACGGCCAGTGGGTTGTCGAGGAGATGCCGGACGCACCGAGCGGTCGCAAGGTGCTCGTTCAGCAGGCCACGAGGAACCAGTTCAACGTCGTGGTCGCGCCCGCGGGTCCGTACATCGCCGTCGACGTGTCGATGAAGTTCAAGCCGATCTCCGGCCGCGAGGACGCGTCCGGAGGCATCGTGTGCCGCTTCGATGACGGGAAGTACTACGTGGTGCGGGCGAACGCGCTCGAGTCCAACTTTCGCCTCTACTACTACGACCACGGCCGCCACCAGCTGGCGAGCGCCGGCGTGAAAGCGCCGGCCCTGGGGCGGTGGCATACGGTGCGCGTGGTTGCGATCGGAGACCGCCTGCAGGGCTGGCTCAATGGATCGCTCTATCTCGACCATCGGGATTCCCGGCTCAAGGCCGGGCGCGTGGGGCTGTGGACGAAGGCGGATTCGGTCACCGCCTTTGACGACTTGACGATTCGTGGGGTCACCGGGTAGGTCCGGCTCGGTCACATCCCGGCTGAGCGGCTGGGTCAACACGGATGTGCGAGGGGATGTCACGGTCCCGCCGGTGACGGGAGGAGGTTCCGGGTCATGCGGATGCTGAGGCGGTCAGCGGTTTGGACGTTCATGTTGGCGCTGATGGCAGCGATCGGCGCGGTCGGTTCGGCTCGCGCTGCCGATGAGGCGAGGGGACCGCAGCAATCGGACGCGAAGTGGAAGCCGGTAGAGCAGGCACTCGGCAGGGCCGGGCAAATGCAACCCGGAGGGGTATATCGCGCGGCCTTCCCGAGGACGGATCTCAAGGTGACGGTTCAGGGAGTGGAGGTGAAGCCGGGGTTCGCCCTGGGCTCGTACGCGGCGTTCAAGAGCATGGGAAGAGACGCCATGGTGATGGGCGACCTCGTGCTTTTGGACGAGGAGATCAGCGAGGTCATGCTCCGACTGCTCAACGCGGGCATTGCGGTGACAGCTCTCCACAACCACCTGAACGAGATGTCGCCGCACGTGATGTACATGCACTACGTCGGACGAGGGTCGGCTTCGCAGCTCGCGACCGCGCTGCGCGGCGCGCTGTCCGCCAGCGGCACACCGCTCGGCCCCGCGGCCGCGCCCGCTCCGGCGGCGCCCATGGGCCTCGGCATCGATCAGCAGCAGGTAGAGGCCGTGCTCGGCCGCTCTGGTCGAGTCAACAACGGTATCCTCCAGGTGAGTGTGGCGCGAGCCGAGCGCATCACCGAGGAAGGGATGGAGCTGCTGCCGGCGATGGGCGTGAGCACCGCGCTGAACTTCCAGCCGACCGGGGATGGGAAAGCGGCGATCACGGGAGACTTCGTGCTGATCGGCCGCGAGGTGAACGCGGTGGCGCGGGCGCTGCGGGTACACGGGATTCAGGTGACCGCCATCCACAACCATGCGCTGGGGGACAACCCGCGCCTGTTCTACATGCACTTCTGGGCGAACGACGACGCCGTCACGCTCGCCAAGGGGTTGAGGTCGGCTCTCGACATGACCAACAGCAAGCCGACCGAGAAGACAAAGTAGTCCCCAGACCAAGCGCCCACGGCGCTACCGGACCGCGAATACCGCAGCGCGATGCGCCTCGGGTAGCCGGGTCGTCGTCGCGGCGGGGCTCATCGGGCCGGATATGTTCGCGTGGCGGGGCATGGTGTGAACGCCTCGGTTCTCGCTCGCTCCAGCCAGTACGACACATCGCTTTGTTCGAGATAGACGTTCCCGAGCACTGGGCACAGCGCATTGCCGCCATCCTTAAGGGAACGGTGGGCGCGCCACCCTCCATGTCAAGCGCCAGCCGAGCGTGCCAACGGCCACCAGAGGCGCCTGCCGACCGGCAGGCCGACCCTCACGTCGCCGAGATGGGAAGTTCAATGTGGACCGTGAGGCCAGGGTCATCGTTGCGCGTTGCCCAGATACGACCTTTGTGCGCCTCGACGATCGAGCGGCTGATCGCCAGGCCCATGCCCAGCCCCTGGGGCTTGGTCGTGACGAATGGCTCGAAGATACCGGTCAGCTCAGATTCCGATACTCCGACTCCGGAGTCGCGGACCGTGACGATGACAAGTCCCTGCCCATCGTGATCGGTCGCAACATCCAGCGTCCGCAATCCACTCTGAACGACCGACATGGCATCACACGCGTTGAGCAACAGGTTGAGGATCACCTGCTGAAGCTGCACGGGGTCTCCCGGCACGTGTGGTAGGGCCTCGCCGAGGGCCAGGCGCAGCGAGACCTGGGCTCGCTCGAGGTCGTGGCGGATGAGCGTAGTCACTCCCGTGACCAGCTGATTGATATCAAGCAGCTTGCGTTCCGGCTCGCCCTTGCGGAGCAAGGCTCGAAGACGCTGAACCACGTCACCGGCCCTGGTGGCGTCGCGGCAGATGTCCTCGAGAATCTGCCGCAGCTCGCCGCCCGATTCGGGCGCGAGAGATCGATGCCCGGCCCGGGCGTTCATGATGACGGCGGTCAGCGGCTGAGTGACCTCATGGGCGAGCGAGGCGGTCAACTCGGCAATCGTGGTGACGCGGAGCGCGTGCGCCAGCTCCTCGCGCTGTCGCTGGGCCTCGTCCTCTGCCTGTTGCCTGAGCTCATTGCTGTGCCGCACCGCGCTGTCGGCCCGCTGATGGGCCAATACGTTCGCGAACACATCGGCGAGAAGCTGCAGTCGCGGCAACAACTCGGCCGGCCACACTCGCTCACCGCGCAGGCTGCTGAATCCCAGGGCGCCAACGATCGTCCCCTGGACGATCAAGGGGACGACCACCAGGGACCGGACGCCCGCGCGCTGGAAGCTCCGCAAGTCGATGCTTGCCTCGGCGGGAAGTGAGTCCACATGCGGCAGGTGCACCGCCTCGCCGCGAGCCAGGCGGGCTGCGATCCATGGATAGGATTCGGCCTCGAACGTCTCGGGAGCGGCGATGACGCCGCTCCGGGTCCACGCGTAGGTCGCGTGAGCGCGCCTCTTTCCTTCCGTCCACTCGCTCAGGATCGCCCGGTCGAAATTCAACTCCTCACCGACCCTCTGGAGCATGCGCTCGAGCTCGCGGCCGATTTCGCTCGTCCGATGACTCAGCAGCCTTGCCGAGAGCTCGGAGAACAATGTCTCGAATCGAAGTCGCTCGGCGAGCGCGCGTTGCGCCCGATGACGCTGTGTTCGATTCACCAACAAAGCGATGATCAGTGCGGCCTGCACCACCAGTAACGTCGCGCCGGCGATGATGTAGTGACGGTACAGCACCCAGGGTGAGTCTCGCCGGAACCGGAACTGTGCGAACGGCTCTTCCATGTCCGGCTGCGCGTAGCGCGCCATGTCGAGCGAAACCTCGTCGAGATCGACGCGCTTGCCCGGTTCCTTGGTCAGCGTGGTCTCGAACGCGGTCGAGTGGGTCGTGAACGGGGGCGAGGTGCTGCCAAACGAGTGGACCATGAGGACACGCATGCTCTCGGCGCCGGCCGCCGGGCTCGCCGTGAGCGCCAGCGGTAGGATCAGCCAGAGCGGCAGCCCCTTCCAGGCCGTCATGGCGACATGATCCCCTGAGTGTGCGGCTGACCCTGGCACACGTCGGTCATCCCGGCAAGGTTGAGACGTGGCGGGCGGGGCGTCACCTCGTCAGGTACTCGAAGGGCAGCCGGAAACGCCTAGCGAAGCACGTCCTGGCTGGAGGTGAGGAGCACGCAGGTGCAGCCGGTCTCGCTCCATACCCGCTGATCCGCGGTGCCCGCCTCGGCCCGGTTGTAGTCCCCCGGATAGAGCTTTCGGTTGTCGATCCAGAGCTCGCCATCCAGCAGGTAGAGCTCCTCGACTCCGGCGTGACTGTGGGGCGGATAGGCGGCGCCCGGAGACAGCCGGACCAGGAGGCTGACGCGCTGCTGCTCCCGGTCTCGCGCGAGCACGGTGTAGAAGATGCCCGGGCCGGCCTCGTGCCAGCCGAAGGCGGCGGGGGCGGCCATCTCGTCGCCCGCGGCCGCCCCGATTCGGCTGGCCAAGCGGCTCCACAGGTCGGGGGAAGGGCGTAGCACGTCGGTCGGCCACGCGACGAGGGCCCCGAGCACCGGCCGGAGCGTCTCCACGTCCTCCCGACATGCGGGGCACGCGCCGATGGTCGCTTCTGCTTCACGCCGCTCCTCGGCAGGCAGCGCGTGCAGCAGGGAGAGGGCGACCAGGTGCTCGTGGCTCTCGTCGTGGCGCTGGATGCTCATCGGAGCCCCTTTCCCGCGAGCACCCGCCGGAGCTTGGCCAATCCGGACCGGATTCGCGTCTTCACGGTGCCGATCGGCTCGTTCAGCCGGGATGCCGTCTCGACGTACGTCAGCTCGGAGAAGAACGCGGTTTCGATCGCGCGCCGCTCGTCGTGTGACAGCTCCGCGAGCGCGTCCCGCACCAGACTCTCCTCCTCCCGGGCCGTCGCGGTGCGATGCGGATCCGCGTCTTCGCTCCCGTCGAAGGGGTCGGCGAGCGGACCGGGAACTCGCTTCTTCCGTTGCTCGAACCGGATCCGATCGATCGCTCGTGAGCGGGCCTGGTTCATCAGCCAGCCGACGACGGATCCTCCGCCCGGAGTGTAGGTCGAAGCGCGGCGCCAGACGTCATGAAATACGTCGACGGTCAATTCTTCCGCCGTCTCTCGATTGCGAGTGATCCGCACGATGAGCGTGAACACGATCCGGTGCGTCCAGCGGTAGAGCGTGTGGAACGCGCGCTGGTCGCCTCCGGCGATCGCCTGCACGAGGAGGACCCACTCGCTCTCCGGAATGGCCTCGGGCGTCTTGGCGAACAGCAGCTCGCCGAGCCTCTTCGGTTGTTCCATGCGCGGCCACTATAGCGGCGCTGCCGGAGACCGTCAACACATGGCGAGAGGTCAGTCGGCACCATCGGGACGCTCGCGGGTCTAGCCCGAGAGACACCGCACGTGAACCCGATATCGCTCGGGCTCTGACGAACCATCATTGCGGTCAAATTCCAGCTCGAGCTCGAGCTCGCCGCGGCCGATCGCCTGATCGCAGCGGGCACACTCTCCGCCCGAGCTCGGCCCCCCCCAGATCCGATCCGGGTTGCGGCCGGGCAGCCTGCTCGCCGCGACCGTCGCCCGAGCCGGCGGCCGGTCCGATCCATTGGGGGGCGTATCGTCCATCAACCAGTAAACGACCAAACCCGCACCTCGGATTGCTCGGAATCGGACGACGCGTCGGAAGTAGCGACGGCAATCGGTAGGACCTACCGCCGACCCCGTCGAAGGGCCTGTTCGTGCGCTTGAAGGGCGGGTTCTACCACGACGGCCGGTTCGAGAGCTACGAGGCGATCGTGGCGCACTACGATCGCGTGCACCGGCTCGGCTTCTCGGCTCGAGAAGCCGCGGAGCTCGCGGGAATCGCCCTGGTCGTCACAGCACGCGCACGAAGGCCACGAGGTCGGCCTTCTCCTGCGTGGTCAGGCGCAGCCCGAGCACCAGGTTGAAGAACTCGACCGTGTCCTCGAGCGTGAGCAGCCGGCCGTCGTGCAGATAGGGCGGGCTGTCCTTGATCCCGCGCAGGGTGAACGTCTTGATGGGACCCAGGGGCGCTTCGTCCACGAACCGCTCCACCTTGAGGTCGTGCATCTGCTGGTCGAGATACGTCGGCGCGGGATGGCACGTGCCGCACTGGGCCTTGCCGAAGAACAGCTTTTCGCCGCGCTTCTCGGCGTCGGTGGCCTGGCCGGGGTCGAGCCGGCCCATCGGATCCAGCTTGGGAGCGGGCGGGAAGTCGAACATGTTCTGCATCTGGGCCATGTGGCTGACCGGGATGCGGTCCAGGATGTTCATGCCCTTCTTCACCGCGTGGATCGGGTCACCGTTGAAGTAGGCGGTGCGCTGCTCGAACTCGGTGAAATCCTCCACCGAGCGCAGGCTACGCTTGGATCCGTGGATCTGCTGGTTGTAGAGGCCGCGCAGGCTGACCGTGTCGAGCCGGAAGCGCCGCGCCTGGGGCCGGTCGTCGGGATTGAGATGGAACTGGCCGGTGGTGTGGCCGTTGATGTGGCAGTCCAGGCAGGTGACGCCCAGGCTGGGCGCCGCGCTCTTGCGATCGTCGGTGGCGTTGAACTCCTCCTGCGGGAACGGCGTCACCAGCATGCGCAGGCCGTCCAGCTGCACCGGCGTGATCAGGTCCTTGAAGAGGCGGTGGAAGTTGTTGATCGAGACGACCTCCCCGCGCGACACATCGCCCAGCTCGGGCCGGCTCTGCAGGAAGATGGCGGGCGGGAACTCGGGCAGGAAGGCCTCGGGCAGGTCGAAGTCGACGTCGAAGCGCTCGAGCCGGGGAAACATCGCGATCTGCATCGGCGGGAACACCATCCCGCCCGTCGCGTGCTTGGGATGCGGCAGGGCGGGGTACGGGAACACTTTGCGCGAGCGGATCTCGTCGGGCTTCATCGAGGCCAGGCGGTCCCACGTGAGCCCGCCGCCGAGGCGCGCCGTCGGCCCCACCGCCAGCGGCTTGCCCCGCGACATCCGGGCGGCCGGATCGAGCCGGGGCGTGAGGTCGTAGCGGCTCTGGAGGAGCTGGCGTTGCGTGTCCATGACGCCCGGCTTGGCCGCGACGTCCTCCTTCATGGTCTCGTCGAAGGTCTGCATCGGCTTCTTGGCGTTGAGCGGGTCGCGCGCGAAATCGAAGCCGAGGGCGCGTCCGCCGTCCGGCTGCGCGGGAAGTGCGGTCGATGACGGCGGCGCCGCGTCGGGGGCGAAGACACCGGACCGATCGTGGTCGGTCTGGCGCAGCTCGGGCCGCGTCGCTCCGGCCGGCCGCGGGGTCTGAGCGTCGTGGACCGCATCCGCCGGCTGCCGAGGCGGAGTTTGCCCGCGGCTCGGCTGGCTCCAGACGCCCAGCACGACGCCGCCGATCAGCAACAACGCTGCCACCATCGCCACGCGTCCTCGCCTCATCGCTGCCGTCCTTTCGAGTTCGGATCATCCCCGTCGGTAAGGATGACCGGTTAGATCGTTCCAGATACGCGCCAGTTCCGGCGGTGGCGCCGTCAGTTACGCAAGTCATGTGCCTCATCCCGGAGCGTTGGGCGGCCCGAGGCGCCGCCCCCTGATCGCCGGTACGACGCTTGCTATCAAGACCGCGGACCCGACGTCCAAGCCACCGAAAACGATTGGAGGACGAGATGAAGCGCGAACAGCTGAACGAGCTGATCTACCAGATGCTGGAGACCGAGCACGGGGGCATCCAGGTGTACGAGACCGCGCTCCGCTGCGTGCTCAACGATGAGCTGAAGGAGGAGTGGGAGGAGTACCTGGAGCAGACGAAGAACCACGAGCGCATCGTGGTGGAGCTGATGGAGAAGATGGGGCTCGATCCGGAGGAAGAGACTCCCGGCCGCGCGGTGGTGCGCCACACCGGCGAGTCCCTGGTGAAGGCGATGGAGCTGGCGCTGGCGAGCGGGCCGCCGGAGGCCGCGCAGCTCGTCGCGTGCGAGTCCGTGGTGCTCGCCGAGACCAAGGATCACCTCAACTGGGAGCTGGTCCACGAAGCTGCGGGCAAGGCGCAGGGAGAGGAGAAGAAGGCCCTGAGCGAGGCCTACGAGGACGTCGAGGAGGAGGAGGACGAGCACCTCTATCACACGACGGGCTGGTGCCGCGAGCTGTGGATCGAGTCACTGGGCCTGCCCGCGGTGCTGCCGCCTCCGGAGGAAGAGAAAGAGGTCAAGACGGCCATCGGCGCCGCGCGCGCCAAGAAGGCCCGCAAGGAGATGCTCTAGAGCGGTCCTCCTCGGGTGAGCATGCGCACGGACCGCGGCCCGACGCGGGCGACGGTCGCCCGGAATGTCGAGCAGATCGCCCGGCTCGAAGCCGGGCAGGTCCAGGCCCGATCGGTGTCGGAGCGGGTGGCCGGACTGGTCACCCGCTCCGCCGGGACCGCGGCCTGCGCCATATTCCACGCGGTCTGGTTCGCCGCGTGGATTCTCGTCAATACCGGCTTCGTCCGTCGGATCCGCCCGTTCGATCCGTTCCCGTTCAGCCTGCTCACCACCATCGTGTCTTTGGAGGCGATCTTCCTGTCGATCTGGATCCTGATCAGCCAGAATCAGATGGCACGGCAGGCCGACCGGCGCGAGCACCTGGATCTGCAGATCAACCTGCTGGCCGAGCAGGAATCGACCGCGACGCTCCGGCTCGTGCAGCGCCTCGCCGAGCACTTCCGCCTGGAGCCGGACACGCCGGATCACGCCTTGACGACCGACACCGACATCGAGCACGTGGCCGGCATGGTGGACGAGGCGCTCCCGGACCCGGGCGTGTCGTCGCCGATGCCGCCTCCCCCGATCCGCTCCTGACGCCGCGATCCTGACCGCCGCATCGGCCGGTCCGGCCGTGCGCGCTCTCGTGCTACGCTCCCGCCCCGATGCGCTCCGAATGCGACGGTCGGGGCGTCTCGCCGACCCGATGGCGCGGGCGGTGCTCTCGCTCGGCATCACCCAGATCACCGCCTGGGGAACGAGCTACTAATGCCTCGGTGTCCTCGCGGGCCCGATCAGCCAGGACACCGGCTGGAGCCATGGCTTCGTTTTTCTCGGCTTCACCGTCGCCCTGCTCGCGATGGGCCTCGTATCGAGCGCCGGCGGCCGCGTCACCGCCGTCTGTCCCTGGTCGTCGCGTTCACCCTGCTCATGGGCGCCCGCCAGGGCGTCATCACCATCGTGCGGGGCCCGGTCCCGCTGGTCATGTTCGGCGCCCGGGGCCACGGAGCGGTGCTCGGGGTCATCGCCACCCCGTCCTCGTCGTCAACGCCGCGACACCCACCGCGTTCGCCTGGATCGTCGATCGCTGGGGCTGGCCGGCCGCCCGGGTGGCCCTGCCGGCCTCCGCCGGGCGCCTGGCTCGTGATGCAGGTGATGGCGCACTGGTACGAGCGTCAGGAGCGGCGGGTCCCAGCCAACTCTTGACGATTGGCCTGATCTGGCGCACGATTCCGGCAAGCCGCGAGCCCCGGCGGGCTGATTGGCGGGGCTCGGGATCCCGTGCTGCGCCATCCACGTTCCACACACAGGGGGATATTGCATGGCACAACCCGCACCGCCGAAGGCGTCCCGCCGTGACTTCCTGAAGCTTGCCGCCGGGGCCGCCACCGTGGCGACCGGACCGTTCATCTCCCGCCACGCCCAGGCCAAGCCGACGACCATCACGTTCGCGCGCGAGAGCTCGTACGTGAAGAACTTCGACGAGCACTTCCAGAAGGTGCTGATCCCGGCCTATCAGAAGTCCACCGGCATCAAGATCGAGTACCAGATCCAGGCCGCCGGCGGCGGCGCGGTGCCGCAGCTGGTCTCGATGGTCGAGAACAAGTCCGGTGCGGACCTGGCCTGGGTGCAGCAGGAGTGGCTCTACCGCGACGCGCTGGTGGACGTCAGCGACATCGCCGACGCGGTGGGCAAGGAGCAGGGGGGCTGGTACGACGAGATCAAGGCCCTGTCCGTCGACAACGGCAAGTGGAAGTCGGTGCCGCAGGCCAACATCGGCCAGGTGATGGTCTACCGCAAGGACTGGTTCGACGAGGCCGGGATCAAGAAGTTCCCCGACACCTGGGACGAGTTCCTCGAGGCCGGCATCAAGCTCAAGGCGAAGGGGCATCCCTTCGGCATGTCGATGGGCCACGGCTTCGCCGACAACTACTCGTGGCTCTACCCGCTGCTGTGGTCCTACGGCGTGACGGTCATGGACAAGACCGGCAAGAAGGTCGCGCTCGACAGCAGCGAGACCGCGAAGGCGGTCGACTTCGTGCGTCGGCTCTACAAGGAAGCCTGCATCGAGGACTGCGTGGGCTGGCTCGACCCGCACAACAACAAGGCCTTCCTCACCAGCCAGATCTCGTGCACCAACAACGCCTACTCCATCATGGTGTCGGCCAAGCGCGACCTGCCCGAGATGGGCAAGGTGATCGACCACGCGCTCAATCCCAAGGGCCCGACCGGGCAGCGCTATCACTCGCTGGTGCCGGTGACCCACGGCGTGTTCGCCTACGGGCCGGACCCGCAGGCGGCCAAGGATTTCCTGCGCTGGATCATGGATCCCAAGCAGTACCGCCCGTGGATCTCCTCGGGCGACATGTACTTCGCCCCATACCTGCACGCGTTCGACAAGTTCCCGGACTGGGACATCGAGCCCCGCGTGAAGCCGTTCCAGAAGGTGCTGGAGACCGGCAAGCTCACCTCGTGGCCGGCGCCGGCCAATCGGGCCCACGGCGCGGTGGTCAACCGCTGGGTGGTGATCGACATGTTCTCCAAGGCGTGCACCGGCGCGCCGACCAAGTCGGTCATCGCGGAGGCGGTCGGACAGCTCAAGCAGATCTACGGAGTGGCATGAGTCGAATCTTCGAGGCATCGGGGGCGCCCACCCTGGAGGTGGGCGCCCACGGGCCCGTCGGGCTCGGGCGGCTCCGCGCCTTCGTGGAGCGGGAGCAGGTCTACAGCTGGCTGATGCTGACGCCGCCCGTGCTCTTCCTCCTGGCCTTCCTCGGGTATCCCTTCTTCTACGGCGTCTATCTCAGCTTCTTCCATCGGGAAGTCGCGGGGGCCGCGTCGTTCGTGGGCCTCCGGAATTTCGTGACCCTCGCGAACGATCCGATCTTCTGGCAATCGGTCGGCAACACCGTGAAGTTCACCGCGGCGGCCACCGTGCTGAAGGCGGTGGGCGGGCTCTGCATGGCCCTGGTGATGAACCAGAACTTCCGCATGAAGGCCTTCAGCCGGGCCATGCTCCTGCTGCCGTTCATCGTGCCGACCGTGCTCAGCACGGTGGCGTGGCAGTGGATCCTCGACCCCGGCATGGGCCTGTTCAACCGCCTGCTGGTGGTGAGCGGACTGGCCAATCCGGGGCCGTCGTGGCTCGGCTCGCCGACGCTGGCCATGATCTCGATCATCATGGTCAATACCTGGCGCGGCCTGCCCTTCTTCGGCATCTCGATCCTGGCCGGGCTGCAGACGATCCCCATCGAGCTGCACGAGTCGGCGACCATCGACGGCGCGGGCACCTGGGGCCGCTTCCGCTACGTCACGCTGCCGTCGCTGCTGCCGGTGCTGTTCATCGTGACCACGTTCTCGATCATCATCACCTTCTTCGACTTCCAGCTCGTCTATGTGCTCACCGGCGGCGGCCCCGCCAATTCCACGCACCTCATGGCCACCTACGCC
>DATFYA010000066.1 GCA_035315345.1 Candidatus Methylomirabilota bacterium | reverse complement strand
GCTCTTCGTGCTCATCCACGTGGACGAGCCGCCGCGGCTCCTGCAGGCCTGGCTCTTCACCCACGGGTTCGCGCCGTGGGCCGCGCCCGTGAACGCCTCGCTCGCCTACGCGCTCACCTACCTGGCCCTCTGGTGGGCCATCATGTGGGCGCTCTTCCGCGCCGGCATCCGGATCCGCGTCTAGCTCGCGCCGTCGCGTGCTCGTGCTGCCTGCCGCGGTTCGGCTCGGCCTTGACCGTCTCCGGACGTGGGTCTACGGTCTAAGAGAGAGAGAAGGGAGGCTCGCGATGACTGTCGCCGCCATCCTGAGAGCCAAGGGAAGTCACGTCGAGTCGAGCACGCCCGAGACGACCATCTTTTCCGTCGTCTGGGCCCTCAAGGGCCAGGGCATCGGAGCCCTAGCAGGATGCGGAAAAAACGGGTGAAAGGAACACGCGTGCTGGTCCCAAGGGGCTCCGAAGGGCGGTGCGGGAGTCCGCGCGCGGGAGCGAAGATCGACCGGGAGACGGTGCGACAGCGTTCGGCCTCATCCGAGGGCCCCCGCGAGGTTGCGGATGCGGACCAGGTTGTAGATCGCCAGGCCGAAGATGAACATCCAGTTCACGCGTCGGCGGCCGCGATGGCGCGTCTTGCGCAGCAACCCGACGGTCTTGAGCCAGCCAAAGATCTCTTCCACGCGCTTGCGTTTCCATTGGCTCACCTCGTAGCCGGCGTGGCGCGTGGTGCGCTGATCGATCGCACTCGACCGATGCGCGGTGTTCTGCGCCACGTGGGGCGTCACCTGGACCAGCCGGAGGGCTTCGACGAAGTCCCGGGTGTCATACCCTTTGTCGGCGCCGACCGTAATCCGCTTCGTCGTCGCCACGTGGCCGAGCATCTCCAACGCCGCGGCGCGCTCCCCGTACCCGCTCGCCCGGGTCACGCACCCATCGACCGCCAAGCCGTGGCGGTTCTCCATGAGCACGTGCCCCTGGTAAGCGAGCTGGGCCTCGTGCCCCTTGCCTTTGCGGGCCAGCCGGGCATCGGCATCGGTCGTCGACACGTGGGTGACGTTGCTCCGCCGCTCGCCGTGGAAGTCCACCGTCGGATTGCCGGGATCATCCGGCGGAGGCCCGCCGCCGGCGTCCTTCCGCTTGAAGCTCTTGAGACTCGCCCAGGCCTCGATCAGGGTGCCGTCGACGGTGAAATGCTCGTCGGAGAGCAGGCGGCGCTCCCGCGCCTGGGCCAGGACCCGCGCAAAGAAGGCCTCGGCAATGTCTCCGGCCAAGAGCCGCTCGCGATTCTTGGTAAAGACGGTGGGATCCCAGATCCGGTCATCCATGTTCAGCCCGACGAACCAGCGAAAGAGCAGATTGTAGTCCAACTGCTCCATCAGCAGCCGCTCGCTGCGCGTGCTGTAGAGGACCTGCAGCAACAGCGCCCGCAGCAGCTTCTCGGGCGGGATCGACGGCCGGCCCACGGGGGAATAGAGCGCGGCGAACTCCGGGGACAGGTCCGCCAGGATCGCGTCCACCATTGCCCGGATCGGGCGCAGCGGATGGTCGGCCGGCACGCGCTGCTCCGGCGCAATGTAGCTCCACATCCCGGCCTGTTGGCGATCGTCACCCCGCATGCGCGCCTCCTCGACGTGAGTTACGCGCATCGTAGCCGAACTCTCATCCAACCCGACCATCAAACATCAGGTTTTTCCGCAGCCTGCTAGGGCGCGGTCGGTCGCGGCGCGTGCCATCGACGACGCGCTCGCGTGCCGTCCGGGCGGCACTCCGTCGCGAGGGACACCGTGCGGCCTCGCGGGGCGCCCTGAGCCGGCAGGCGCGCGCCTCGGCCCGCCGCCGGGGTCCTCGCGCGCGGTCGCGCGCCGCGCAGAAGGCCGTGCGCTCCAAGAGGCCTCGCACGCGGGCGGCGGCGACGCGCAAGGCCGCGCGCACGCGCGCCCGCTAAGCGCTCCCGCGCGCATCGACGCCATGGCCGAGGACGGCCGCCGCGCCACCACCGCCGTCCGCGGCCTCTGGATCCGGAGAGCCCGTCGCGCGTACGCCGCCCGCGG
>DATFYA010000065.1 GCA_035315345.1 Candidatus Methylomirabilota bacterium | reverse complement strand
CCCATGGAGGAAGCCCGGGCCCGCTTCGTGGAGACCGCTCAGATCGTGGTCCGTGCGCTGAGCCAGGACGTCTTCGAGTGGCAGGGCGAGTTCTTCACCATCCCGCGGACGTCCATTCGCCCGCGTCCGATCTCACATCCGGAGCGCCGCATCTACGCCTCCTCGGTCAGCCCGGAGTCGGCCGAGATCATGGCCAAGCTGGGCTTCGGCGTCCTGGTGATCATGCAGAACGAGTGGCCGAAGGCGGCCGAGGATATCCGGCGCTACCGGGAGATCGCGCAGGGCGTGGGACACCCGCCGCGGCCGCCGATCATCCTGACCAACGTCTCGGTGGCGGACAGCCGCGCCGAGGCGCACGAGCGCGCGGTGAGGTACTTGAGCCGCAAGTTCGACTCGATCGACGCCCACTACCACTTCTCGGACGGACACCTCGGCGCGGTGAAGGGCTACGAGGCGTACGGCGCGACCGCCAAGACCTACGCCAAGATGAAGGACCCGAGCTTCCGGCAGAAGGCGGCCGACTTCTACGTGAAGATCCAGGTCGTGGGCACGCCCGACGAATGTCTCCAGCAGCTGGCCGAGCTGCGGCGGCTCACCGGCCTGGACCACCTGGTCACCGAGTTCGCATTCGGCGGGATGCCGCACCACGAGGCCGAGCTGAACATGCGGCTCTTCGCGGATCGCGTCATGCCGACGCTGCAGCGCGACTCCGCGTTCGCGGCTCCGTCGCCGGCGGCACCGCCCGAGAGCTCGGCGGTCGGGCAGGCCGAGGGCATCTTCGCCCCCGCCTGAGCATCGTCGCCAAACCCGGTCCTCGACCGGCATCATGGAGCAGCCCCTATGACGGCACACGGCAATCTGGTCGCAGGCGAATGGGTGTCCGGCGTCGAGACGAACCGGAACCTGAACCCGTCGAATCTCGACGACGTGGTCGGCGAGTACGCGCGGGCCGACGCCGCGCAGGCCGGCCGGGCCATCGCGGCCGCGGTGGCGGGCGCCCCGGCGTGGGCGCGGGGCAATCTCCAGGAGCGCGCCGATGCCCTCGACCGCATCGGCGACGCCATCCTCGAGCGCAAGACCGACCTGGGCACGCTCCTGTCCCGCGAGGAGGGCAAGACCCGGCCCGAGGGCATCGGAGAGGCGGCCCGTGCCGGCTACATCTTCAAGTTCTTCGCGGGCGAGGTGGTGCGCCTGACCGGCGAGCAGCTGCCCTCGGTCCGGCCCGGGGTCACCGTCGAGATCACGCGGGAGCCGCTCGGCGTGGTCGGCATCATCACCCCCTGGAACTTCCCGCTCGCGATCCCGGCCTGGAAGATCGCGCCGGCGCTGGCTTACGGCAACTGCGTGGTCTTCAAGCCGGCGGACCTCGTGCCGGGCTGCGGCTGGGCCCTGGCCGACATCATCAGCCAGGCCGGCCTGCCCGCCGGTGTCTTCAACCTGGTGATGGGACGCGGCGCGGTCGTCGGCGAGGCCATCCTGTCTTCACCCGACGTGGCCGGGGTCAGCTTCACCGGCTCGGTCGAGACCGGACGGGCGGTCGCCCAGAAGGTCGTCGGGCGCATGGGCAAGGTGCAGCTCGAGATGGGCGGCAAGAATCCACTGGTGATCCTCGACGACGCCGACCTCGGCGTGGCGGTCAACTGCGCCATCCAGGGCGCGTACTTCTCGACCGGCCAGCGGTGCACCGCCTCGAGCCGCTTCATCGTGACCCAGGGCATCCACGACCGCTTCGTGGCCGCGATGGTGGAGCGCCTCAAGGCGCTGAAGGTGGACGACGCCCTGCGGGAGGGCACCGACATCGGGCCGGTGGTGGACCAGAGCCAGCTCGACCAGGACCTCCGCTACCTGGAAGTCGGCCGGAAGGAGGGCGCGCGGCTGGCGTGGGGCGGCGAGACCCTCAAGCGCGACGCGCGCGGCTTCTACCTCTCTCCCGCGCTCTTCACGGAGTCCACCAACGCGATGCGCATCAACCGCGAGGAGATCTTCGGCCCGGTGGCCAGCGTGATTCGCGTGCGCGACTACGACGAGGCGCTGGCGGTGGCCAACGACACTCCCTTCGGCCTCTCGTCGGGAGTGGTCACCACGTCGCTCAAGCACGCGTCGCACTTCAAGCGGAACTCCCAGGCCGGCATGGTGATGGTCAACCTGCCCACCGCGGGGGTGGACTACCACGTGCCTTTCGGGGGCCGGAAGGCGTCGTCGTACGGACCGCGCGAGCAGGGACGGTACGCCGCCGAGTTCTACACCACGGTGAAGACCGCGTATACCGCCCCGTGAGGCCGGCGGCCGGGCTCGGCGTGGGCCGGCTCTCCGATCTGGCGAGGCCGGTCTGGCCGCGGGGAGCCTCGTCCCCGGCGTGACCCGTCGGGTGATCTTCCTCGACATCGACGGGGTTCTCGCCCCGGTCCGCCGCTGGGATCGCTACGAGGATCTCGAGCCCGCCTGTGTCCGGGTCCTGAACGAGATCGTGGCGGAGGCGAGCGCGGACATCGTGGTGTCCTCCACATGGCGTCACGGCCGGACCGTGGACGAGCTGCAAGCCCTGCTCGAGGCCGCCGGATTCACCGGCTCGGTCATCGACAAGACTCCGCGGGGCGCCCCCGGCACCGACCGCGGCGACGAGATCGCCGCCTGGCTCGCGGAGCACACCGTGGCCGGCTACTTGATCGTGGACGACCATCCGGGCATGGGCCCGCTGCGCTCCCGCCTGCTGCTGACGAATCCGGGGCGCGGCCTGCAGAGCTCCGACGTGGCGCGCGCCGTCGAGATCCTGATGCGGCCGTGACGTGCCGCGCGGTGGCCCGGTCCGCGCGGTCGGCCCCGGCGCTCAGCGGATGCCGGCGCGCATGAAGCTCTGCACGAACTGACGCTGGAAGAGCAGGAACGCGATCAGCAGCGGCCCCGACGTCATCAAGGTGGCCGCGGTGATGATCGACCAGTCCACCCCCTGATCGCCCGAGGAGAAGACCTGCAGCCCCACCGTCAGCGGCCGGGACTGCACCGAGTTGGTCACGATCAGCGGCCACAGGAAGTTGTTCCAGTGGTAGCTGATCGAGACCAGCCCGTAGGCGATGTAGACCGGCCGGGCCAGCGGAACGTACACGCGCCAGAGCGTCTCCAGCGCCCCGGCCCCTTCCACCCGCGCCGCCTCGTCCAGCTCCTTCGGCACCGTCTTGAACGTCTGGCGGAGCAGGAAGATGCCGAACGCCGAGGCCATGTAGGGCAGCCCGATGGCCCCGAGGGTGTCGAGGAGGCCGAGCCGGCTCATGGTCCGGTAGTTCTCCACGATCAGCACGTCGGGCATGATCATCAGCTGCACCAGCACGAGCAGGAACGCGATCGACCGCCCCGCGAAGGCGAAGCGCGCGAAGGCGTAGGCGGCCAGCGTGCACAGCACGAGCTGGGCGGCCAGGATCATCGTCACCAGCAGCGTGGTGTTGACGAAGTAGCGGGCGAACGGCGCGGCCGCCCACGCCTTGGCGAAGTTCTCCAGCGTGAGCGGTGCTGCGAGCACGAACCGGGTCGAGAACTCGGCAGGGTGGAAGGCGGTCCACACCGCGTAGGCGAGCGGCAGCGCCCACAGGAGGCCGAGCAGCCACGCCCCCGCCGTCTCCAGCGCGCGGCCGGGCGTCATCGTGGATCGCTCATTGATAGTGCACCCGCCGATCCAGCAGCACGAACTGGCCCAGCGCCATCGCGGCGAGAATGACCAGCAGCACCAGGGTGAGCGCGGCCGCGTAGGCCTGATCCCAGAACTTGAAGCCCACGTCGTAGATGTAGTAGAGCAGCAGGGCGGTGGCGTTGTCCGGCCCGCCCCTGGTCATCACCACGATGTGGTCCACGAGCCGGAACGAATTGATCACCGCGTTGACGAGCACGAACAGCGTGGTCGGCATCAGCAGCGGGAAGGTCACGCGACGGAAGACGTACCATGGGCTCGCGCCCATGAGCGCCGCGGCCTCGCCCAGATGCGGCGACAGCGACTGCAGCGCGGCCAGGTAGAAGATCATGAAGAAGCCGGCCTCCTTCCACACCGTCACCACCACCAGGCAGCCGAGCGCGGTGTTCCGGCTGCCGAGCCAGTTGTGGCTCGGCAGGCCCAGCAGCCCGGTCACCTGCTCGAGCAGGCCGTAGCCCGGCGTGTAGAAGAAGAGCCAGATGTTGGCCACCGCGATCATCGGCAGCACGGTGGGGGTGAAGAAGGACAGGCGCAAGAACGAGCGGCCCGGGATGCGCCCGTTCACCCACACCGCCATCAGCATCGCCAGCCCGATCGACAGCGGAATGGTGCCGAGGGCGAACCACGCGTTGTTGCCCAGCACTTGCCAGAACACCGGGTCCTCCACCATCGCCCGGTAGTTGTCGGCCCCCACCCACACCGCCGCCCGCCCCGGCTTCGGGTTGGACAGAAAGCTGTGATAGAGCGTCGCCGCAACCGGAAAGTGCGTGAACGCCACCAGCAGAACCGCCGCCGGCAACAGCAGCAGCCACCCCTGCACGTGCACGCGCCACCCCGAAGCGCTCACTCCCCGCTCCGTTGGCGGACGTCGTCCGCCTTGCCGTCTGCGACGGACGGAGCCGGCGGGCGGGGGGCGGCGGGGGCCCTCCCGGGAACACGCTGACTCGCGACCCGGTGCCGGCATTCAGGGCGGGCCACGAGACGGAGACTCGCGACTTCGGCAACGCGCAGAAGACACGGTTCCCGGGAGGGCCCCCGCCGCCCCCCGCTCGCCGGGTCCGTCCGGTGCACGTGCAGGCCCTGGAGCGCTCGCGCTACCGGCGGTAGGGGCGGAGGATGCGTTCGGCTTCGCGCTGGGCGTCTTTCATGGCCTGCTCTGGCGTCTTGGACCCGGTGAGCGCAGCTTGCAGGCCGTCGTTGAGCGCCTTGGTCACGCGCTGGTTGTCGTGGGTGGACAGCTCGGCCACCGCGTACTGGAGCTGATCGCGGGCCACCGCGGCGGCCGGGAAGCCGGCCACGTACTGCTTCATCGCCGGGGTCTCCCACGCGTCCGGCCGCACCGCCACGTAGCCGGTGTCGATGCCCCACTGGGCGGCCCGCGGCGGCGAGGTGACCCACTTGATGAACTTGAGCGAGGCGGCCTGCTGCGCGGGCGTGCTCTTCTTGAAGATGTGGAAGTTGCCGCCGCCGGTGGGCGAGCCGCGGCGCTTGCCCGCGGGCAGCATCGCCACGCCGAACTCGAACTTGGCGTTGTTCTTCACATTGGTGAGGTTCCCGGTGGTCGTCCACATCATCGCGGTCTTGCGCTCGAAGAAATCCTTCGGCGTGGTGCCCCACTCGATGATCCCGCTCGGCATCACCTTGTGCTTCGCGCTCAGGTCCACCCAGTACTGCAGGGCCTGCACCACCGCCGGCTTGTCGTAGTAGGTCTCGTTGCCGGCCGGGTTCATCAGCAGCACGTCGTTCTGGGTCGTGAAGCCCTGGAAGAGCCAGTACGGGAAGCCGGACGACGGCACCTCGAGGCCCCACTGCGAGACGTTGCCACCTGCGTCGCGCTTCGTCAGCTTCCGGGCGTACTCGACCTGCTCGGCCCACGTCGCGGGCGGCTTGTTTGGATCGAGGCCGGCCTCCTTGAAGGCCTCCTTGTTCCAGTACAGCACGATGGTGGAGCGCTGGAACGGGATGCCCCAGGTCTTGCCGCCGGCCTGGCTGTTGAGCATGAAGGCCGGGAAGAAGCTCTTGAGCCAGGCGCGGTCCTCGGCGCTCGTGGCCTTCTCGTCGAACGGCACGATGGCGTCCTCGTCGATGAGCGTGAACATGTCGGTGGACAGCAGCACCGACATCTGGGGCGGCTCGCCGCTCTTGAGCGCGGTCAGGACCTTGACGATCGTCTCCTGGTAGGTACCCGCGTAGATCGGCTTGACCCGGATGCCCGGGTTCTCCTTCTCGAAGTCGGCGGCCAGGCCGTCGATGATCTTGGTGACCGGGCCGCCCACCGCGACCGGGTAGTAGAAGGTCACATCCACCGGCGCCTGGGCGGCCACCGGCGCGGCTCCCGCGCCCAGCGCGGCGAGCAGCAGTCCTGCGAGCAGTCTTGCCTTCATGATGATCTCCTCACGATCGAGAGAAGGTTGACAGGTCGGCGACGTCCTCGCGACGGCAGCCGGTCGCCGCGTCGAACACGTGCGTCGTGTCCTTGCGCCACGAAAGATGCACGGTGCGGCCGCCCAGCTCGACCCGGCCCGGCGCGCGGACCGCGACGGTCTGGCCGGCGGCCGCGCAGAGCAGAATCGAATCGGCCCCCAGATACTCCACGCGGCTGACGCGGGCCTCCACCGTCCGGGGCCCGGGCTCCGTCGCCACGCGGATATCCTCGGGTCGGACTCCGAGCAGGATCCCGCCCGGCGCGCTCAGGATGTTCATCGGAGGCGTGCCGATGAATCGCGCGGCGAAGGCGGTGGCGGGCCGCGCGTAGAGGGTATCCGGCGCGGCGTCCTGCTCGACGCGGCCCTCGCGAAGCAGGATGATCTGGTCGGCCATGGTCATGGCCTCCGTCTGGTCGTGCGTGACGTACACCATCGTGATCCCGAGATCCTGCTGGAGCGCGCGGATCTCCCGCCGCATCTCGAGTCGCAATTGCGCGTCCAGATTCGACAGCGGCTCGTCCATCAGGCACACCGGCGTCTCCGCGATGAGCGCGCGGCCGAGGGCCACCCGCTGCTGCTGGCCGCCCGAGAGCTGGGCGGGCTTGCGCTCCAGCAGCGCGCCCAGACCAAGCAGATCGGCCACCCGCGCGAGCCGCTGCTGCCGCTCGGCCGCTCCCACGCGGCGCACCCGCAGACCGAAGACGATGTTCTCGGCCACCGAGAGGTGGGGGAACAACGCGTAGGACTGGAAGACCATCGACAGGCGGCGCTCCGCGGGCGGCCGATCCGTGACGTCGACACCGCCGATGAAGACGCGCCCGCTCGTGGCCGCCTCGAGGCCCGCGATCAGCCGGAGCGTGGTGGACTTGCCGCAGCCCGAGGGGCCCAGCAGCACCAGCATCCGGCCGGCCGCGGCCTCGAAGCTCACGTCGTCCACCGCGCGGGTCGCGCCCCACCATCGGCTCAGGTGCTGCACGGAGATGGACGAGGCGGTCACGACGCGGGGCCGAAGGCCGGGCAGAGCGCGGCCACGGCGGGCGGCAGGTCGATCGGGCGCCGACGAGGCGACGACGGCGCGGGGGTCGGCGACGCGGTCAGCGCGGGCAGAGCAGGTCCCAGAGGGCGCCGGCCCGCTCCACGACCGCGTCGACGTCCTCGGCCAGCAGGTGACGCGCCGCCACCATGGCCTGCGCGTCGCTCCGGACGCGCGCGCGGTAGTCGTCGCGACCCGCGTAGCGCTCGTCGATCGCGCGGCGCGGGTCGCCGGCGCGGGCGCGGGCAGCCGCGGTGCGCGCGAACGGCAGCGTCGATCCCATCATGGCCATGAGGTCGCCCGGGGCGCCCTGATCGGGGTGCCGCGGGTTCCACCCCGTGAACGTGGCCAGCGGCACCCGCAGCTCGGAGGGGCGGATGCCCGGGCGATCGTTGCCGTCCCCGTCCACTGCGGGGACGACCGTGACGTAGGGCGCGCCGATCTTCGGCGGCACGGTCACGATGCCGCGCTCCACCTCGGAGCCGAAATCGAGACGCCGCGGCCGGGGCAGCTGATCGGGGAACCGCGCGCCGGGGATCGCCGCGAACACCGCGCGCGTGCTCTCGGCCGCGACCGCGCTGGAATCGGCCAGACGCGGCACCGCGCTCGCGGGCGGCTCGACGCCCTCGGTCACCCACCGGTCCAGGTTGACCAGCGCGGCGCGGAGCAGCGGCGAGTAGTCCACCACGCTGAAGGTGTGGAGCCCGCGGCCCCCGGTGTTGGGATCGGCGGCCGGCGGCGGGATGGCCCCCGGCGTGTGCTGGGTGCCCGCGAAGAGGTACTGCCGCACGAACGCTGGCGGCGTCACGTCCTGCTTGCCCGTCACGTCGGTGTGGACCAGCGAGCCGTCGCCGCGCCAGTATTCGGCGGCGGTGTTGATCGTGAAGATGCGCGGCGGGGTGGGCCGCGTGGCGAGGCGGTGGAGCAGCGCCCCCCGCTGGCCGGTCAGCGGATCCTCCTGCTCGCCGTCGGTGAACGGGAACAGGCTGCCGACCGCGTGGAGCGCGTTCAGCGAGGGCTGGCCGAAGCGGCAGTTGAACTCGCCGCGCCGCGCGCCGGCCACGTGCGGCACCACCGCGTCCCACACGAACCGGCCCTCCTCGTCCTCGTCGAGCCCGAGATAGAGGAGATGGCGGAGGAAGCGGCCGCTCTGCGAGACCCCGAACACGTACGAGTGGTCGATGGCGCTCGCGCAGGGGTTGCCCTGCTCGGCGCCGCCCCAGCGCAGGAACGAGGCGGTATCGCGCACCGCGGTGAAGCCGAGACCGACCAGCGGCGGATCCTCGGCGCGGTAGTAGCACTCGTAGATGCGCCCGGGCGCGAAGCCGCCGTCGAGGGCGACCGAGGAGGCGTCCGGGAAGCGCCAGGCCGAGCGCGGCACCGCCGCCGGGGGCCCGTCGGCGTGCTCGCGCACGTGCAGCTCGGCGTCGGGATCGTCCGGGCGCGCCACCGGATGTGGGATGTGGTAGCGGTCGGCCAGCGGCAGCACGTCCACCCGAGCGTTGGGCCGGAACTCGCAGCGCACGCGCTCCGAGACGCCCGGCACGCGCGGCACGGTCAGCGCCATCATCCCGTCGCGCCGCGGCACGTCGGGCTGCCACCCGATCCACGCCACCGTGTAGCCGTGCCGCATGAGGAACCCGTTGCCGAAATCCTCGCGAGTGGTCGGATCGTTCGAGCGCGGCGTGCTGTTGAACATGCCCAGCGCGATCTTGCGGCCGCGGTTCGGAACGTCCAGCAGGAGCCGACGGCGCCCGCCGTCGACGGGCCGCAGCAGGGAGAAGTCGGCCGACGACTCGACGAGGCCGCGCGCGTTGCGGGGCGCCCGCGACAGGTCGGCGATCGGGGCGTGCACCGGGCGGGCCGGGTCCACCGCGAAGTGGAGCACGCCCTCGAGCTTCTCGTAGGCGCCCACGGCGCCGAACCGGGCGCCGCCCAGCACGGGCTCGCGGCGCGCCACCTCGAGTCTCACCACCGCCATGACGGGTCTCCGATCAGAATCCGAGGAACGGCCTCAGCGCGGCCAGCACCGCATCCGGATTGTCCTCGTGCAGCGTGTGGATCGCGCGGGGAATCTCGATGAACTGGCCGTGGGGCAGCTCGCGCGCCATCCGCTCGGCCACGTCGCGGTCGAGGATCGGGCTCTCCTCGCCCCGCAGCACCAGGGTGGGCACCGGGATCGTGCGCAGAAGGCCCCACCAGTCCACCTCGACCGTCGAGCGTAGCGTTTTCACGCTGGGATGCCACGCCCACACGATGCGGCCGTCCGGGCGCTGCCGCAGGCTCGTGGCCGCCACCCAGCGGTAGTAGTGGATGCCCGGATACGGATTGCCGCGGAAGAGGTGCTGCGCGGCCTGCTCGATGCTGTCCCAGAACTCGGGCTCCGGCGGCCCGGGAGGCGCCTGGGTCGCGCGCTTGCTGATCTCGGGCCCGATGTCGAGGATCACCAGCTTTCGCACCGACTCGGGCCGCTTGGCCGTGAAGTAGATCGCGTTGCGGCCGCCCATCGAGAGGCCGACCATGATCACCGGAGCGAGGCCGAGCTGGTCGACCACGCCGGCCAGATCGTCGAACGCGGCGATCGGCCCGTACACGTCCGCGGGATCGCTGTCGCCGTGCCCGCGCTGATCGAGCGCGTAGACGTGGAAGTGCGGCTGGAGCGCGATGCTGAGCGTGTCCCAGGCGCGGGCGGCGCCGGTGAAGCCATGCAGGAGCAGGAGCGGCGTGCGGCCCTCGCCGCCCCAGTCGAGGACGTGGAAGCGCAGGCCGTTGACGCTCACATAACGGTCGATCGGGCGCAACAGGTTCATTGAAGCCCTCCGGATGGGTGAAGATCGGTGGCGGCGCGCACGCGCGCCCCGCCGGATTCGCCGGTGACGGCGGAC
>DATFYA010000064.1 GCA_035315345.1 Candidatus Methylomirabilota bacterium | reverse complement strand
TGGGGGCGGGGCAGATGGGGCTCGGCTCCGCGGTCGCCCTCAGCATGGTGCCGGTGCTCGGCCTGCTGCTGGTGCTGCTCACCATCTACGTGCGCAAGGACTGATCGGCGGGGCGGATCGATGGTCGGCGAGCTGACGTGGCGCAAGCGGCTCTTCGGGCTCTGGATCCCGCTGGTGGTGTTCTACGTGGTGGCACTGTTTCCGTTCACGTGGATGGCCGCGACCTCGCTGAAGACCAATGCCGAGCTGTACAATCCCAAGGCCAATCCGCTGGCGATCCACCATCCGTCGCTCGTCCACTACATCGACCTGCTCACCGAGACCAACTTCGTGACCTGGGCCGTCAATACCATGATGGTGGCGGTGGTCGCGACCGCGATCTCCCTGCTGCTCGGCAGCATGCTGGCCTACCCGCTGGCCCGCATGCGCTTCCGCGGGGCCCCGCTGCTGGCCATCACCGTGGCCGTCACCTACCTGGTGCCCCAGACGCTGCTCTTCGTGCCCATGGCCGACCTGATCGGCCGGCTCAAGCTGGGCAACACGCTCAGCGCGGTCATGCTCACGTATCCCACCCTGCTGGTGCCGTTCATCGCCTGGCTGCTCATGGGCTACTTCAAGACGGTGCCGAAAGAGCTGGAGGAGCAGGCCCTGATCGACGGGGCCAGTCGCTGGCGCGCCATGACCCGGGTGATCCTGCCGCTCTGCATGCCCGGCTTCATCTCCGCCGGCATCTTCGCCTTCACGCTGGCCCAGAACGAGTTCCTCTACGCGCTGCTCTTCCTGAGCCGCTCGAGCGTGCGCACGGTGCCGATCGGTGTGGTGGGCGAGCTGATCCGCGGCGACGCCTTCTACTGGGGCCAGCTCATGGCCGGGGCGCTGCTGGGCTCGGTGCCGGTCGCGCTGGTGTACTCGTTCTTCGTGAAGTACTACGTCGCCGGCCTCACCGCCGGGGCGGTCAAGGGCTGACGCGGCAGGCCTGGCCACACTCGCCGAGCCCTCGTCACTCACGAGGCGAATAGCTGCTCCTCCATCCCTGAAGCCAGGCGCGTCGGTTGGACCAGGACGAGGAGCCCCGCCGGGGTCCGGGACGGACCCCGGTGGAGCGAGGCGTGGCCCGTGTCCCGGTCGGCAGTCCGCGCGTAGTGGCCCGGCCCGACTGCGCGCGGATCTACTCCCACGCGCGCCGTCCGCGGCGCTTGAGCTTGGGCCACTGCTCGATGAAGGCCGCTCGTGCCTCGCCCCGCCGCTCTTCCTGCCGCGCCGCGATCTGTCGGGCGAAGGCCCGGGCTCCGGGCGCCTGGCCGGCCGCGCGTAGGACGTATCGCTCGGCGACCACCGCGTCCTGATGCGCGCCGAGGATGTCCTGGAGCGCCTTGGCCTTCGCGACGAAGCGCTCGGCGCGACGTCCCACGTCCGGCTGCGCGAGCTCGGCCGCGTAGCGCGCGTGCTTCACCTTGATCCGGATCTCGTGCAGCTCGGCGGCGCTCGGGTGCTTCGGCAGCCGCTTGACCGCCCGGCGCAGCCGCGCGAACTCCTCGGCCGCGACGTCGGGAAGCGAGACGTCTTCCGTCCGCTCGCGTGCGGCGGCGAGCGTGGCATCGAGCCGCGCGAGGAGCCGCGCGTAGCGGCGACCGTCCAGCGCGGCGCGCAGCGCCGTCACCGCGCGAGCGCGGTCCGCCCGGATGTGCCGCAGCAGGCGGCCGTGGGCGGCGCGGCCGCCCGCGCGGGCGTCGACACGGAGCGATCGCAGATGGGCCCGCAGCACGTCGAGGTCGCGAACCTGCCCGAGCGCGATCCCGAGCCACTTGAGCTCCCGGCGCAGCCGGTCGACGCCTTCCTCGTCCGACCGTCGAGCGACGACCGGGCGTCTCGCGCGCAGGATGGCGCGCAGCCGGCGCACGGCCACGCGCATCCGGTGGACGGCTTCCGGATCGCGGGCGCGCCGCGCGCCCGCGCGCAGCGCGCGGATGGTGTCGACCTGCACGCTCATGGCGGCGACGACCTGATCGAAGCGGGAGCGGCTCGGCATCCGGTGCGCCCCCGGGCGGCTCACGAGGGTGGTGTCTGAGTATGGTCTACCCGGCCGCGCCGCGAAACCGGGTGACGGTGGTACGCTGCTCGCCATGACGCCCGGCCGCGCCACCCACGTGATCGCCACCCGCCGCGCGCTGACGTGAGGCGGGTGCGTGCTGGCCGTGCTCGCCACGCCCGCCCGCCGCGCGGCCAGCCCTTCACGTACGGACGCATCGCCGGGCTGTACGACAGCTCGCTGCGCCTCTTCGGCTTCACGCGCGCGGTGGAGCAGTTTCTCGAGCGGGTCGACTGGTGCCTGCCGCCCCGTCCGCGCGCGCTCGACGCGGGCGCGGGCACCGGCCTCAACGGGCTGTGGTTCCTGCGGCACTTCCCGGGCTCCGAGGTCGTGGCCTTCGACATCGACCGGCAGATGCTGGCCGTGCTCGCGCGTCGGGCGCGCCGCCTCGGCGACCTCCGGCATCGGCTGACCGTGGCCCACGGCGATCTGCGCGCGCCCGCGGTACTGACCCGCATCGACACCGGCCAGGCGATCGTGCTCGCGCCGCGCAGCTTCGACGCGGTGATGGTGGGCGCGGCGCTCGAGCACGTGCCGCTGGACGCGGTGCTGGAGCGCCTGGCCCGGCTCCTGCGGCCGGGCGGCCTCTTCCTCAATCTCGGCATGCGCCCGGGCCCGTCGAGCGCGATGCTCGGCCGGCTCTACCGTTTCCGGCCGTACACCACCGGCGAGGTGCGCCGCCGGCTGGAACGTCTCGGCTTCGTGGACGTTCACACCCTGCGTCTGACGCCCGCCGAGTTCCCGGCCAACCTGACGCGGATCGCGGTGACCGCGCGCAAAGCCTGAGCGTCAGCGGCCGGCGGCGCCGATCTGCACGTGCCGGAGTCTTCTGACGCGTCGCGCCGGGCCCCGCCACTTCGGCTCGCGTCGGTTTTGGCAGACCCGGCCCGATGATGTAGACTGCCCGGCGCGTCGCCGACTGAGGGGAAGGGCTGAGCGGCGGCTTCGCAAGCGGTTCACACCGAGTATCGTCGCGTGCCTGCTGGCCGTCGCGGTCTTCCAGGTTCGCCGTCATGCCCGGCTTCGCGGAGCGTGTCCGGAGTGCGGGCGCGCCCTCCGGCCGGGAGCGGTGAAGTGCCTGGCGTGCGGGATGTGGTTCGCCGGGCGATCGGGCTGACGACCGCTACCAGCGGACCTGGCTCAGCAGCATCGTGACCAGAACGCCGGCGCTCACCGCCACTGCATACGCGAGCCAATCCTTGATCGCCATCGTGTCGGCCTCCACGGAAATCTCCCCCGAAGCACGAGCCGCGCCAATGCGCTCGTCTCGACGCTCCACGTGGTTTGCCGCGGTTCGGGGACCGACCGCCGGCCCGCCGTCGGTTGCGAGAAGGAACGACCGTGAAGAACCGACCGAGCCGGGCGTCGCGTATCAGCCTGAGGTGCCGGCCGGGGGGCGCCTGTACCATAGGCGCATGCGCTCCCTGGCCCCGGCGCTGGCCATGCTCGCGGCGCTGACCGCGACCGGCTGCGGGGGAGACCCCGATCTCAAGCTGCGTGGCGGGCAGACCGAGGCCAAGCTGGCCCAGGACCGTACGGACTGCATCGCCTTCGTCCGGGCGCACCCGGAGACGTCGACCCAGCTGGCCGAGGCCGCCTGCCTGATCGCGAAGGGCTACCGGGCCCCCGTCGAGATGAGCCTGGGCCCGTCCCGGATCGGGCAGGTCTTCACCGATGCGCGGGGCGACGCGAATTCCATGGTGCGAGACTTCCAGGCGTGCCGGGTCGAGGCGGCCAGCGCGCCGATGCCGGAGGTGTCCGATACCGCGAAGACCGGCATCGTCGGCGGCTTCCTGGGGCAGATGTACCCGCGCGGCTTCTTCACGAAGGCGCAGACATCGGATCAGTGGATCGCGAAGAGCTTCGGCGAATGCCTCAAGCGCCGCGGATACGCGGTCAGCGACGTGACCTCCTTCGGCCCGCCCTAGGGCGAAAGCCGAGCGCGACGCCTCGGGCCCGTGCATAGTATCGGGCCATGACCATCGATCCGGACCGCACCCGCGCCCTGGTTCAGAAGACCTGGGACGACGACATCGTCCCCGCTCTCACCGAGTACATCCGTATCCCGGCCAAGTCCCCCATGTACGACGCCCGCTGGGCCGAGCACGGCCACATCGACCGGGCCGTGACGCTCATCACCGACTGGGCCCGGAAGCGGAAGATCGAGGGCCTCACCATCGAGGTGGTGCGGCTCGAAGGCCGGACGCCGGTCATCCTGATGGAGGTGCCGGGCACGGGCGGAGAGACGGTGCTGCTCTACGGGCACTGCGACAAGCAGCCGGAGATGGTCGGCTGGGCGCCCGAGGGTGGGCCGTGGACGCCGGTCCGCCGGGGCGGTCGCCTGTTCGGCCGGGGCGCCGGCGACGACGGCTATGCCTCCTTCGCGGCCCTGACCGCGATCGAGGCGCTGCAGGCCCAGGGTATCCCGCACGCCAGGTGCGTCGTGCTGATCGAGGCGTCGGAAGAGAGCGGCAGCCCCGATCTGCCCGCCTACGTCGAGACGCTCGCCGATCGCATCCGTCCCGATCTGGTGGTCTGCCTCGATTCGGGCTGTGGGGACTACGAGCATCTGTGGGCGACCACCTCGCTGCGCGGGGTCCTCTCCGGCACGCTCACCGTCGAGGTGCTCTCCGAGGGCGTGCACTCCGGCGCGGCCAGCGGCATCGTGCCGTCGAGCTTCCGCATCCTGCGTCAGATCCTGGATCGGCTCGAAGACAGCCGGACCGGCCGCATCCTGGTGCCGGAGTGCCACGTGGACATCCCGCCCGGCCGGCTGGCCGAGGTGCGCGCGGTGGCCGACGTGCTGGGCCACCAGGTCGGGACGCGATTTCCGCTCCTGCCCGGCATGCGCGCGGTCACGAGCGATGCGGTGGAGGCGCTGCTCAACAACACGTGGCGCCCGACCCTGTCCATCACCGGCGTGGACGGCATCCCGGCCCTCGCCGACGCCGGCAACGTGCTCCGGCCGAAGACCTCGCTGAAGCTCTCCGTGCGCCTGCCGCCCACTGCCGACGCGGACCGCGCGAGCCGCCGGGTCAAGGAGGTGCTGGAGGCCGATCCGCCGTACGGCGCGCGCGTGACCTACACCAGTGGCGAGCGGCCGGGCACCGGCTGGAACGCGCCGGTCATGGCGGACTGGCTGCAGGAATCGGTCGCGCGCGCGTCCACCGCGCATTTCGGGGCGCCCGCGATGTTCGACGGCCTGGGCGGCTCGATCCCGTTCATGGCCATGCTGGGCGAGCGCTTTCCGGGGGCCCAGTTCCTCGTCACCGGGGTGATGGGGCCGGGCTCGAACGCGCACGGGCCCAACGAGTTCATCGACCTGCCGACGGGAGTGAGAGTGACCGCCTCGGTGGCGCAGGTGCTCGCCGACCACGCCGCGGTCAGGACGCGCTGACGCTCGCCTGGCTGGGCGCGCGGACCGGCAGGGTGAACCAGAGCGTCGCGCCGCTCCCGGTCTGGTTGTTCTCGGCCCAGATCGTGCCGCCGTGCGCCTCGACGATGGACTTGGTGATGGCCAGGCCCATGCCGAGTCCGGTGGACTTCGACGTGAAGAAGGGCGTGAACACGCGGCCCAGCTGATCGTCGCCGATGCCGGTCCCGGCGTCGCGCACGCCCACCAGGACCGCGCCGCTGGCCGTCCGCGTCCCCATGATCAGGAGGCTGCGGCGGGCCACCGAGGTGCCCTCCATCGCCTCCAGGCCGTTCAGGATCAGGTTCAGGAACACCTGCTGCAGCTGGACCCGGTCGCCCCGCACCGGCGGCAGATCGGGATCGACCTCGAGCGCGATGGTGGCCTTCCGGATGATCGCGTCGGTGCGCGCGAGCATGGCCACCTCGCGGATGACCGCGTCGAGATCCAGGGGCACGAACTCGAACTCCGTCTTCTGCAGCAGGCTGCGGATGCGCCGGATGACCTCGCCGGCGCGCTTGGCGTCGGCGGTCACGTCGGCGAGCAGCTCGCGCACGTCGGCGATCGCGGAGGCATCGGCGGTCAGGTAGCGCTCGCCGGCCTGCGCGTTGCTGACGATGGCGGTCAGCGGCTGGATGAGCTCGTGGGCCAGCGAGGCGGTGAGCTGCCCCATCGTGCTCACCCGCGACAGGTAGGTGAGATCGCGGCGGAGATGCTCGGCCTCCAGCTCCGCGCGCTTCCGCGACGTGATGTCGAGGTACAGGATGACCGCGCCGCCCTCGGGGCGCTTGAGCGGCGACACCGTGACGCTGACCCAGCGGTCCACCCCGGCCACACCGATCGGATAGTCGAGATGGAACTCGGTCTGCTGGCCGGTGAGGACCGCGTCGATGCCGTCCAGCACCTGTCGCGCCACCGGATCGCGCTCGCGCGAGACCTTGAGGTCCTCGACGCTCACCCGCACGCTCGTGGCGTCCGCGGGCCGATCGGCCGCGGCGAGGCTGCGCCACGCCCGGTTCACCTCGACCACCGTCCCGGCGCGGTCCACCACCGCCATCGTGCCGGGCAGCGAGGCGAGGATGCCTTCGCGCAGGGCCTCGCTGGCCCGCAGCGCGGTCTCGGCCCGCGCGCGCCGGCGGCGCTGCGCGAGCAGCACGACGATCAGGAACGCCTCGGCCACGATGAAGGCGAGGCCGCCGATCACGTAGTAGCGGAGATCCCAGAGCGAGAGCTCCCGGTTCACGATCACGCTGCGGAGCGGCAGCGCCTCCAGGTTCAGTCCCCAGCGCCTCAGCTGCCGGCCGTCGAACATCGGCGTGGGCGGCACCTCCAGCACCCGCGGCTCGCGCTCGAGGCGGCCCGGATCGCGGAGGACATCGAGGGCCAGTCGGCCGGCCTGCACGCCGGTCTGCTCGAAGCTGGCCACCGAGCCGCCGACGATGCCGCGGCCGAGAAAGACGTCGAAGAGGCCGAAGACCGGCGCGCGCGATTCTCGGCTCAGGCGCTGGGCGATCTCGAGCGGATTGTGGGCCTGGCCGGTGACGTCCACCAGGACCGCGATGTAGAGCACGATCGTGCCGGGCGGCGCGCCCGCGACGGTGGCCAGGACGTCGTCCAGGGGCCGGTCGCTCAGGTAGCGGAACTCGACACGGCCCTCCCACTCCTTGAAATCGCGGAGGGCCTGGGCCTCGTACATCTTGTGTCGCGGATGCACGTCGCTCACCACGTAGACGCGGCGGGTATCGGGCAGGAGGCGGAGCGCCGTGGCCAGCGTGCCGCGCAGGTCGAGGGTGAGGGAATGGCGGATGACCGGGCGGTCCGTCTTCGGCAGGGTCAGCCCGGGCGGCAGGTAGAGGGCGAGCACCGGCGCGTCCGAGAAGAGGGCGCGGCCCTCGGTGAGGACGAACTGCAGCGCCTCCGGATAGAGCGTGATGATCAGATCGATCTTTCGGTGCCGGTAGCGGTGCGCCATCAATTCGGCCAGGTCGCGCCGATGCTCCGGGCCGGGATTCCGCGCCAGGTCCAGATGCTCGAAGAACTGGTTCTGGACGCCCAGGCCGCCCGCTTCCAGGGTCGGCATGAGGCCCTGGCTGGTCATGACGTTGATCGGCATGTTGGCCTCGAAGGCGTGGAGGATCAGGACGTTCTTACCTTCGGCCGAGACGGGACGCGCCGGGAAGATGAGCGGGAGGAGGAGGGACAACCAGGCTACGGTAAGGAGTCGAGCGCGCCGCGTCAGCATCCTGTTCCCGAGACCGGCATCGTGCGCTTCCAGAGGCCGCTCCGTCAAGGACCCGCGCGAGGCCGCCTGGCAGACGGGGCGCGATGGTGGTATGCATGCGCCGGGGCAATCTCCGATCTCCACGAAAGGACGCGGCGATGAGCGCACGTGAGGCGGGAGCACTCGACGGCAAGGTGGCGCTGGTGACGGGAGCGGGGCGGCTGCGCGGGATCGGGCGGGCCACCGCTCTCGCCCTGGCCCACCTCGGGGCCGACGTGGCGGTGACCGGGACCGGCCGCGATCCGTCGACGTTTCCGGAGGACGAGAAGCAGGCGGGCTGGCGCGACGTCGAGTCCACCGCCGAGCAGGTGCGAGCGAGCGGCCGCCGCGCGATGACCTGGACCGGCGACGTGAGCCAGTCCGCGTCGGTGGAGCGCCTGGTGGAGCAGGTGATGAAGACGTTCGGTCGCATCGACGTGCTCGTGAACAACGCGGCCTACCCCCGCGGCGACGACCGGGTGCCGCTGCCCGAGCTCGACGAGCGCGTCTGGAGGAAGGTCCTCGACATCAAGCTGACCGGGGCGTTCCTGCTCTGCAAGCGGGTCGTGCCGATCATGGTGCGACAGCAGTGGGGCCGCATCATCAACCTGTCCTCGATCGCGGGCAAGCGCGGCGCGCCCAACACCGCCGCCTACAACGCGGCCAACTTCGGCATCCAGGGCCTCACCCAGTCGCTCGCCATGGAGGTGGCGCGGCACGGAGTCACCGTGAACGCGGTATGTCCCGGCACCATCGAGACGGCCCGAATGGATGTTCTGGGCCGGGGAGAGGGCTGGCAGCGTCAACTCGACCGCATTCCCATGGGCCGCGCGGCTTCCGACGAGGAGGTGGCCGGACTCATCGCCTTCCTCTGCTCGCCGGCGGCCGCGTTCATGACCGGCCAGTCGGTCAACATCGACGGCGGCGTGGTCATGTGGTGATGCCGTCGCCCGCGCCGCCGGCGGGCTCGTTCTTCGAGGTCCTGGCGGTCGCGACGCGACTGGGCCTCACCTCGTTCGGCGGGCCGGTGGCCCACCTGGGCTACTTCCGCAGCGAGTGCGTGCTGCGCCGGCGCTGGCTCGACGAGGCGAGCTACGCCGACCTGGTCGCCCTCTGCCAGTTCCTGCCCGGTCCGGCAAGTAGCCAGGTTCTGATCGCCATCGGCATCTTCCGCGCCGGGCTGCCGGGCGCGCTCGCGGCCTGGCTCGGCTTCACGCTGCCGTCGGCGATCGCGCTCGTGCTGTTCGGTCTGGGCGTCCAGGGGCTGGACCTGACCGGCTCGGGCTGGCTCCACGGGCTGAAGATCGCGGCGGTCGCCGTGGTGGCACAAGCGGTGTGGGGCATGGGCCAGGCGCTCTGTCCCGACCGCGTGCGCGCCGCCATGGCCATCGGGACGGCACTGATCGCGCTGACCTGGCCCACCGCCGGCGGGCAAGTGCTCGTGATTCTCGCGGCCGGCCTGGTCGGCCTCTGGTGCCTGCCCGCGCCCCCGCTTCCGGCACCGCCGTCGGGCGGCCGCGTGTCATTCGGGCGCCATCTGGCCGTCGTCTCGCTCGTCGTCTTCTTCGGGCTGCTCGTGGTGCTGCCACTCCTGCGTCAGGCGATTCCGTCTCCGCCGCTGGCCGTCTTCGATGCCTTCTACCGGGCGGGTGCCCTCGTCTTCGGCGGCGGTCACGTGGTTCTGCCGCTGCTGCAGGCCGAGGTCGTGCCGCCCGGCTGGGTGACGAACGCCGAGTTCCTGGCCGGCTATGGCGCGGCGCAGGCGGTGCCCGGGCCGCTCTTCACCTTCGCGGCCTACCTGGGCGCGGTCATGCACGTGCCGCCCGGGCGGTGGGCGGGCGCCGGCCTCGCGCTCATCGCCATCTTCCTGCCCGCGTTCCTGCTCGTCGTGGGGGCGCTGCCGTTCTGGCACGCGCTGCGCCGGCGGCCGTCGTTCCAGTCGGCCCTGCGCGGGATCAACGCCGCGGTGGTGGGATTGCTGCTGGCCGCCCTCTATCACCCGGTATGGACGAGTGCGATCTTCACGCCCGCCGACTTCGCGCTCGCCCTGGTCGCCTTCGGCCTGCTCGCGGTGTGGCGCCTGCCGCCGTGGCTCGTGGTGGCCGTCGCGGCCGCGGGCGGCGCGGCCATCGCCCCCCGCGGCTGACCGCCGATCCCGCGAGCGGGGCCTGGGCCGTGGCGCTCGCCGCGAGGGCGAGCGCCAGGATGGAGGCCATCCCGACCACACGCAAGGTCTGCCGAGGCATCATCGCCGTCTCCCGGTCCCGGTCTAGTGGCCGCCGGTCCCGTGCGTGCCGGGCACGAGCGTCTTGAAAACGCCGGGCTGCTCGGCGCCGGCCACCTCCAGCACGCCCAGCGCGCCCTTCTCCATCGCGCGCACGATGCTGTGGTCGACCAGGAGGAAGCGCCCCGACGTCTGCATCTTCATCTCGACGATGGCGGCGCCGCCGGCCGGGACCAGCGTGGTCTGCACGTTCCGCCGCGGGGCCTCGCCCACCGCGGCCTCGGGGTAGACCGCGTCGAAGATCTCGCCGATCACGTGGAACGAGGAGATCAGGTTCGGGCCGCCGTTGCCCACGAAGAGCCGCACCGTCTCGCCCACGTTGGCCCGGATCGCACCCTCGCCCATGAGCGCGCCCATCTTGCCGTTGAACACCACGTACTCCGGCCGCTCCGCGGTGAGCTTCGCGGCATCGAGCGGCTGCAGGCCGGGCGCGAGGGTCTTGCCCTTGGTGTAGAACTCGCCCTGCATCACGTAGTACTCGCGATCCACCCGGGGCAGCCCCTTCTCGGGCTCGACGAAGATCAACCCGTACATGCCATTGGCGATGTGCTCGGGCACGCTGGGCGTCGCGCAGTGATAGACGTAGAGCCCAGGATTGAGCGCCTTGAACTCGAAGGCGCCTTCCTGTCCGGGCCCCAGCTGCGTGACCGCCGCGCCGCCGCCCGGCCCGGTCACCGCGTGCAGGTCGATGGAATGCGGGTGCAGGCTCTTCTCGGCGTTCTTGAGCCGGATCTGCACCACGTCGCCCACGCGCACCCGCATGAACGGGCCGGGCACGGTGCCGCCGAACGTCCAGAACGTGTACTGCACGCCGTCGGCCAGGACGCCCTTCAGCTCGGTCATCTCCAGCGTCACGATCACCCGCGCGTGGCCCGGCCGATCGACCGGCGGCGGTACCCTCGGCGCCGAGGTGAGGATGGCCGCCACCTCCGGCAACGCGGCGGGCTCGGCCGCCTTGTCGCGCGCCTGACTCTGCCAGACCACCACGCCGCCGATCAGCGCCCCGGCCACCACGACCGCCGCGACCACCCGTCGCCGTCTCATCGCCTGTTCCTCCTTGCCCGTATGGGCTCTCGGCGAGTGCATTCCCTCGCGCTACCCACAGCGTGCGGCAGATCGGGGCAGGGCCGGTATGACGTCGATCACAGTGCGTCCATTCGCTCGGGCGTCCAGGGCGGATCGAAGGTGAGGGTGACGGCGACCTGCCGGACATCGGGCACCTGCTCGACCGCGTGCCGGACCCACTCGGTCATGGCCTCGTGCAGCGGGCAGCCCGCGGAGGTGAGCGTCATGGTGATCCCGACGTGGCCGCCGTCGATGCGCACGTCGTAGATCAGCCCGAGGTCCACGATGGACAAGCCCAGCTCGGGATCGAAGACCTCGCGGAGGGCGTCGATGACCTGCTCGCGGCGCGCGGTCATGCGCCGAAGTAGCCGAGCGGGATCAGCGGTGACAGGCCGCGCCCGGCGGGCGCGCGGACGGCCATGGGCTACACGCGCCGACGGCGGACGAGGATGCGCACGAGCCCGGGCGCGGGCTCGGAGGTATCGTGCTCGAAGCCGCGGTCCTCGAGCTGCGGATAGAGGAGCACCGGCCGGCGGTCGAGCCGCACCTCGCGCGCGGCGCCCGCGTCGAGCCGATCGAGCGCCTCCAGCACGCGCAGCATCGGCTGCGGCGGCTCGAGCCCGCGGACGTCCAGGACCACGTCCGTCGGGCTCTGAGGCGCCGGTGGATTCAGGGCGAGCAGCAGCGTACCGAGCGGCGCGCCCGCCGCGGCCGCCGCCTCGCGCAGCGAGAGATGGGCCCCGCAGCAGTGATCGATGCCGGCCCGCTTGAAGAGCTCGAGGGCTCCCGTGTGGTGCCGGACGATGTCGTCGACGGTCTGCTCGGGATCGACCGATGAGCGATGGGCGCAGGCGCAATGCTGGGACATTGGTGCGTCCTCCTTGCCCCCGACGATAGCGCCGGGGGGCCCGCGGCCGATATGACGGGCGTCATAGCCGGCCCGGGAGCGCGAGCGGGGGCGGCTCAGCGAGCGGGGGGCGCCGCGGCGGGGGGCATGCGCACGCGCCACCACATGTTCACCACGAATAGCGCGGTGCCGGCCAGCTGGCCCAGCCCGCCCACCGTGATGAGCCATCGCAGCCCGAGCGCGCCGGTCAGCGCCACCACGACCTCGGCGAGCGCGCGCAGCGCGGTGGCCGCGGTCATCACCCAGTACACCGCCTCGGCCAGCTCCGGCCGGTAGCGCGTGTCGTCGCGCGCGGGCCGCGGAAACATCCACGTCGCCACGCCCATCACCATCATGAGCATGAAGCCCACCAGCAGCAGGTGGGCGTGGGCGGTGGTGAAGAGGCGCGGGGGATAGACGTCGAACACGAACTGCGCGGTGATCAGATAGGCGCCGATCAGAAGCCCGGCGAGGAGGAACCCGAAGCTCGTCTTGACGTAGCGACGGACGAGCGGGGTCACGCTACTCGGCCTCGCCCTCCGCGCGCTCGCGCAGGGCGTCGGGGTCCACCAGGACGAGACGGCCGCCGTCGTCGTCGACCAGGCCCTCCTTTGACCAGCGGCCCAGGATGCGGATGGTGGTCTCGACGGTCGTGCCCGACATGTCGGCCAGGCTCTGGCGAGTGAGGTGATAGGGCAGGCGCACCCCGTCCTTCGTGGCCATCCCCTCGCGCCCGGTCAGGCGGAGCAGGTTCGCGGCGAGGCGCGCCTCCACCGGGCCCACCGCCAGCGCCTTGACCGAGTCGTGGGCGTCGCGGAGCCGCCGGCCGATCAGCAGCGCCATCTCCCGGATGAACGCGGGATGCCGCTCGGCGACCGCGATCATCGGCTCGGCGGGAATCTTCAGCACGACCGACGATTCGGTGGCCTGGGCCGAGGCCGGATAGGGCCGCTGCTCGATCACCGCCACGCCGCCGAAGATCTCCCCGGGCCCCAGCAGCTCGAGTACCACCTCCTTGCCGGTGCGCGACTGCCGCAGGATCTTGACGTGGCCGGACTTCACGACGTAGAACCAGCGCGCGGCGTCGCCCTCCATGAAGACGTAGGCCCGGGCGCGGTGGGACTCCTCCGAGACGATCGACGCGATGGAGTCGATCTCGCGCGCGGGGAGGCCGGCGAACACCGGCGTGGAGCGGAGGAATGCCGCGATGTCCTTCGCTGGCATCGCGGGCAGCATAGCACGGCGCTCGGTGGCGCGCCGGGCGCGCGCGCCGCGTTTGCGTTGCCGTGCGATTGCCGCTATAGTCCTCGCCGGCACCGCCACCCAAGGAGGAGCGACTTGATGGATCACTTCGCGCGTCGGCGCTGGCAACCGGTTGGTCTCCTGCTCGTGCTGGCGGTCCTGCTCGGTCCGATCGGCTGCTCGTTCTCGTACAGCTCCAAGAGCTCGTCGGACTCCTCGGCGAGCAGCTCGGCCTCCTCGAGCCCCGGCGACAGCGCGTACTTCGAGGACGTCCGGACCACGACCGAGGCGTACGCGAAGTCGGGCGGGCCGTTCGACGCCTACCAGAAGAAGCTCGGGGATCTCGCCCGCGATCGGGGCGTCACCAACTGGGAAGAGAACCTCGGCACCTACGTGGCCATCGGCGAGGGCCTCGGCAATGCGAAGGCGAGCCCGGGCCTGGTCGAGACCTTCAAGGACCGGCTCGCTCCCGCGGCCAGCGCCAACAGCGCGGACAAGCGCTCCGCGATCCAGAAAGGCTACGAGTCCCGGAAGTGACCCGGCTGACGCGGGGCGCGCTCGGCATCGCCCTGCTGGCGATGTCGAGCGCGCCCGCGGCGGCGGCGCCCTCGCACCAGATCGACTATCTCTACATCAACGCCAGCGAGGGCAGCGCCAGCGGCGGCCACGCGGCCCTCCGCTTCGGCGACCAGGTCTTTCACTTCGAGCATCGCGACCCCGGCATCATCGTCCTCGCGCGCGATCGGTTCGAGCGGTTCCGCCACCTCTACGGCGATCTGGAGAACCGCACGATCTGGATCAGCCGGATCCCGGTCAGCGACGAGACCTACGACCTCCTGCTCGCCCGCTTCAGCGGCCACCACCTCGCCCAGCGGCAGCGCCTGGAGGCTCTGGGCGCGATCCGCGGCGATCGCGCGCTGCTGGAGGCCCTGTCGCGGCCGGGCGTGGTCACGCTCGACGGGCTGGGCCTTTTCGTCGCGGCCGGCGCGGGCGATGCCGCCGTCGAGCGCCCGGCCGCGCCGGCGCTGGCCGCCCTGCGGGCCCGCATCGACGAGCGCTACGGGGCCGACTTCGTCGCCCGGCTGACCGACGACCTCCAGGCTCGGCTGGCCGCGCTGGACCCCGAGGCGCCGCGGCCGGCGCCGGCGGCGGACGGCGAGGATCGGCTCCTGCCGCCGTCGTACACGTTCTCGGAGCGGTTCCGCGACACGAGCCAGGCGCTGGCCGCGCTCGACGTGCTGCGCGGCCCCCGCCCCCTGCGGCCCGACGCGGTGCTCTCCGCGATGCCGATCCCGCTCCGGGACGGCGAGGCCCTGGCGGTGGCGAAGCTGGCCGACGCGCTCGAGGAAAGCCTGGTGCGGCTGCTGGAGACGCCGCGACCCGACTGGGGGCTCACCCTGCTGCTGGGCATGGCGCGCCTCACCGCGCTCCGCGAGACGGTGGAGACCGGGCACTGGACGGTCCTCGACGCGTTTCCCGCCGACGCCACCGTGCTCCCGCCGAGCCGGGTGGCGCGTCGGCGCGCGCGGATGACCGCGATCCGCGAAGAGAACCGCGCCGCGTTCGAGGAGGCGCGGGACGCGCTGCTCGAGGCCACCGACGGTCCGTTCCCGGAGAGCCGTTACGCGCGGCTGGAGGCGGCCGCGAATCGCTGGGGCGAGGTCGCCCGCGCGCTCGACGAGGGGCGGCCGCTGCGCGTGCATGTGGGTGTGCTGCTGCCCTCGCGAGCCGACGTCCTGCCGCCGGCGCGGATTCCCGCCTACGACCCCGCGCGGCTCGGGCGGGCGCGGGACGCCGCCGCACGCGACGAGGCGGAGACGGTCGCCTCGCTCGAGCGCGACTACGCCTACAACGTGGTGGTGCGCAACTGCGTCTCGGAGATCTTCCGCGAGGTGGACCGCGCGCTGGCCGAGGCCGCGCGCAGCGACGATCCGGATCGCGTGCGCGCGGAGTCGGTCCGGCGACTCGGCGGCCACGTCGAGGTCGCCGGCTCCCTGGTGTTCATCCCGAAGATGTCGTCCCTGATCGTGGACGATACCTACGCGGTCGGCGAGCGGGAGCGGGTGCCGTCCTACCGGGACCGTCGGGTGGCCGCGATGCGCCGGGAGGAGAACCCGCTCTGGGTCTTCCTCCGCGAGTCGAACGTGGTGACCTCGACGGTCTACCGTCCCCAGCCCCGCGACTCGATCTTTCTGTTCTTCACCGACGACGTGGCGCCGGCCCGCCCGCTCCTCGGCGCGGTGAATCTGGTGACCGGGCTCGCGGCCAGCGCGGCCGGGCTCGCAATGCTGCCGGTGGACGGCGGTGAGATGCTGTGGGGCGGCCTGCGCGGGGCGCTGTTCAGCCTGCCCGAGCTGGTCTTCCAGAACATCCGCAAGGGGACGTTCGACCTGCCCGCGCCGCGCTGACGCGCGCGGCGCCGCGCTCAGCGCTTGCCGGGGGCCACCTGCCGGCGCGCCGCGTCCCACCCCATCTGCTAGAATGGCGCCGCCGCGAAAAGGAATGGACGTCTCCGTGCGCGCCCTCGTGTGGCTGATCCTGCCGGCCCTGGCCGCGATCTGCGCTCCCGCCCCCGCGCCGGCCCAGGACCTCGTGCCCCTGTTCCGGAAGGTGAGCCCCTCGGTCGGGGTGATCCGCGCCAAGGGGCGCGACGTGACCGCCTCGGGTCAGGTCCGGTTCAACGAGACCGGCTCCGGCGTGCTGATCTCCGCCGACGGCAAGATGATGACGGCGGCCCACGTGGTGGACGCGATGGACGAGATCAGCGTCGAGTTCCTCGGCGGCGAGACTGTTCCGGCGCGGGTCGTCGCCTCCGAGGTCGCCGCGGACCTGTCGCTGCTCCAGCTCGACCGCGTGCCGAAGGGGGCGGTGGTCGCCACGCTCGCCAACTCGGATACGATCGAGGTCGGGCGGCAGGTCATCGTGGTCGGAGCCCCCTACGGCCTCAGCTATTCGATGAGCGTGGGCTGGATCAGCGCGCGCTGGCCGCCCAATACGGTCTACAAGACCATGCCCCTCGCGGAGTTCTTCCAGACCGACGCGACCATCAACACCGGCAACTCCGGGGGCCCGATGTTCGACCTCGCGGGCGAGGTGATCGGTATCGTCAGCCACAACATCTCCAAGGGCGGCGGCAGCGAGGGGCTGGGTTTCGTGGTGACCATCAACACCGCCAAGCAGCTCCTGCTCGACAAGAAGTCGTTCTGGGGCGGAGTCGAGGGGCAGATCCTCACCGACCACCTGGCCGATCTCCTGAACCTGCCGGCGGGCGCCACCGGCTTCCTCATCAAGAACGTGGCGAAGGGCTCGCCCGCCGATCAGATGGGCCTGCGCGGCGGGACGACCTACGCCACCATCGACGGGCAGCCGATCGTGCTGGGCGGCGACGTCCTGCTCACGGTGGCCGGGATACCCGCCGGCTCCGCCGCCAACCTGGCCCGCATCCGGGACCTCCTGGGCGCCGCCAAGCCGGGCGCCGAGTTCAAGGGGACGGTCCTGCGGGCGGGCCGGGTGCTCGAGATGAGTGGCCGCGTCCCCTGAGCGGTCCCCCAAGCCCGCCGTGAACCCGATCATCCCCCGTGAAGGGAGCCGAAGCATGACACGATCGTCCGTGCGGTCCACCCTCCTGGTCGCTCTGCTCCTCTCCGCCGGCTGCGCGTCGATGAGCGCCACCGACGGTGGCAAGGGAACGCTCGATCGCATCAAGACGTCGAAATCGATCGCGCTGGGCTACCGGCAGTCCTCGGTGCCGTTCTCCGCGGTGGGCGCGGACGGCAAGCCGGTCGGCTACTCGATCGATCTCTGCACGCAGGTGGCGAAGGACATCGGCCGCGACCTGGGGATCGCCGACCTGGCGATCAAGTGGGTGCCGGTGAGCGTCGAGAACCGCATGGCGGCCGTGCGTGATGGCACGATCGATCTGGAGTGCGGGTCGACGACCAACACCCTCAGCCGGCAGGCCGAGGTCGACTTCAGCCTGACCACCTTCATCACCGGCGGCAGCCTGCTCTCGCTCCGGGGCACCTCGCTGAACGATCTGGCCGGCCTCCGCATCGCGGTCATTCCCGGCACCACCACCGAGCGGGTGCTCAAGGAGGCGCTCGACAAGGCGCCCGCCGCCGACGTGCGGCTGGTCCCGGTGAAGGATCACGCCGAGGGCCGGACGGCCATCGAGAACCGCACCGCGGACGCCTACGCGTCCGATCGCGACATCCTGATCGGGCTGGCCCTGACCGCCTCGGATCCGCGGCGGTTCATCCTCGCGGAGCGCTACTTCTCCTACGAGCCCTACGCCCTGATGCTGCGGCGCGGAGACCTGGACTTCCGGCTGGCCGTCAACCGCTCGCTGGCCCGCCTGTACCGATCCGGTCAGATCCTCTCGGTGTACTCGCGCTGGTTCGGCGCCCTCGGCGATCCGAACGCGCTCATCATCGCGATGTACGCGATCGAGGGCCTGCCCGAGTAGCGCGCCCGCCCGCCGACGGCGGCCGGCCGACCTGGCCGCCGCCGGCCGCCCGCGCGCTACTTGCCGGACTTCGCCGCCGGCGCCGGCTTGTCGAGCGCCACCGCCAGGGCCTGCACGTAGGTGATCTCCACCAGGTCGCCCGCCTTCACGTTGGCGATGTTCTTGGCGTCCTGCACCTTCACGGTCTCGACCTTCCCGCCCGGGCCCTTGATCGTGACCGACGGCGCCTGCTTGTTCACCGCGGTGACGGTGGCGGTGACGGTGACCTGCCGCGCCATGACGCCGGCGGGATTTTCGCCGGGCTTCGAGCCCGCGCGCCGTTCTTCCACCGCCGCGCCGGGCACCGCCGAGCCGGCCTTCTTCACCTCGACCGCGATGGCCTCGATGTAGGTGCCCACCACCGGGTCGCCGACCTTGAGCGCCTCGAGCTTGGCCGGGTCCTGAACGTCGAGGGTGACGGTGCGGCCCTTCTGACCCTTGAGGGTGACGGTGTTCTTCTCCTTGTCGATGGCCGAGATGGTGCCGCGCATCTTCATCTGGCGTGCTTCGCCCACCGCGGGCTTGCCCTCCGGCTTGGCCGGCGCCGGGGCCGGGGCGGGGGTCGTCGAGGTCTGGGCGAGGGCGGCGGTGACGGGCGCCGACAGCAGTCCGGCGGTGACGAGGGTCGCGACGATGATTCGCTTCATGCGGGTCCTCCTTCGGGTGAGCGCTTCGGTTGACGAGCTTGAGCCGGCTGGCCCCATCCGTCGGCCTCGGACGGATCGTGCAGGAGTCGTACCTCGTGCTGCGGAAACGGTATCGGGATGCCGGCCCCGCGCAGGGCCCGGAACACCGCGATGCCGAGCTCGCTCTTTATCAGGCCGAACCGATCCAGCCGGTTGGTCCACGCGCGCAGCTCGAACTTGAGCGCGCTGTCGCCGAAGCCCAGGAACAGGGCCTGCGGCGCCGGCTGCGCGATGACGTCGGCATGGGCGCCGGCGACGTCGGTCAGGAGCTTGACCACCTCGTCCGGGCCGGCCCCGTACGCGACGCCGACCGGGACGTCGAGGCGGCGGTGATAGATGGTCGGCGTCCAGTTCGTGACCTGCTCGGCCACCAGCATCGAGTTCGGGACGATGACCTCGGCGCCCTCCCAGGCGACCACCGTGCTGGAGCGGATCCCGATCCGGCGGATCTCGCCCTGGATGTCCCGGATCTGCACGGAATCGCCCACCCGCACCGGCCGCTCGAAGAGCACGATGAGGCCGGAGACGAAGTTGTTCACGATGTTCTGCAGGCCGAATCCCACCCCGACGCCGAGGGCGCCGCCGAGCACGGTCACGCGGTCCAGGTTGACCCCGAGCACCAGCAGGGCGATGACGAAGCCCACGATGACGACGGCGTAGCGCACGAACGTGGAGAGGGCGTAGGGCACGCCCGGCTGCAGGTGGACGTGGGGGAACACGTCCTCCTCGAGCACGAAGCGGATGAAGGAGGAGAGCAGGAACGACACCCACAGCGTCACCGCGAAGGCGAGGACGTCGCCGACCGAGATGCTGAAGGCGCCGCGGCTCAACTGGACGCCGAGCAGGCTCTGGCTGCCCGCCCACGCCGGCGCGAGCAGGCCGAAGTAGTTCAGGGTGCCCACGAGCCAGACCGCGACCGAGACGCGCCGCAGGATGCGCAGCGTGCGTCCCTCGATCAGCGGCCGGTGGCGCTGCACCATGCGGAGCCGGCGGAGCGGCCGCACCCGGAGCGCGAACGAGACGGCGGCGCTGGCCAGCCGGCGCGCGGCAATGAGCATGAGGGCGAGGTACCCGCTCGAGAAGAGGCCCGAGGCCACCAGCCGGGCCAAGGACATGTTGCCGAACACGTCCGAGACGAAGACGATCGAGAAGCCCACGAGCGCCAGGCCCATGGCCGCGCGCACCGCGCCTCGCTTGATCGGCGCCAGCTCCTCGGTGACGTGGCGCGATCGGCCCGCCCGCACGAACCACGCGAGCACGATCATCGCCGCCAGTACCTCGAGCAGCAGGAAGTAGCGCTCGAGCACGGGCAGCCCGATGAACAGGTCGCGGATCCGGTCGACGAGGAAGAACCCGGTGAGGGCGTAGATCGCGGGCACCGCCGGCGGAGGCACCAGGCGGCGGAGGATCAGCGTCAGCGGCACGAGCGCGCCGACCTCGGCGAACGTGCGCGCGATCCTGAGCCCCGAGGTGTAGATCCAGAAGGAGGTAATGAAGCCGATCACGAACGCGGCGGCAAAGGGATGCACCAGGAGCGGGGCGAGCGAGGACAACGGGCCGTCGGGCGGCTCGAGGCGTGCGCGGCGGCGGCCGATCCACAGGACGACACCGAGGGCGAGGACGGCCACCGCGTGCACGGCGGCGCGGCCGATCTCATCGCGAAAGAACTGGCGGACCCCGACACGCTGGGTCTCGATGGTGGCACGCACCGCCGCGAGGCCCTCGGCCATCGTCAGACGCTGGACGGCCCAGATCGGCGGGCTCTCCCGCATGAACAGCTCGACGGTGACGTGACGCCGGGCCTGGGCCACCTCCACGATCGCTTCCTGGGTACTCGAGAGCTGGCGCGCCACCCGGTCCTGCAAGACGAGCGTCTCGGCGCGCGCAGCGTCCAGTCGTTGTCGGGTCGTCTCGATGGCGGCGAGCACGCCGTCGGTGCGATCCACGATCGGCTTCGGAGCACCGGCGGCCCGGACCTCGGCTCGCGTGCGGGTCCAGGTCTCCTTCAGCGCCTGCAGGCGGGCGCGCTGCTGGTCGAGCAGGATGGCCCGCGCGGTGAGGGCCTCGACCCAGCCGGTCAGCTCGACCCGTGTCTCCTGCCACGACTCGGCGAGCGCGTCCAGGGTCAGAAGACTCGGCTGGGTGCTCAGGGCCAGCGGCATCCGATCGCGCCGCTCGGCGATGCGCGTATCGAGCGCGGGCAGCTGGGACTCGATGCTCGCGATCCGCGCGCTCGGCGCCACCGTCGCGTCCACGCTGCGCCGGAAATCGTCCACCTCCTCGGCCCGACGCGCGATCTCCGCCATCGGGACCGGGGCGGACGGCGGCGGCCCGGTCTTCGCGGGCCCATCGGCCGCGTCGGTCTGAGCGTGGGCGGCGCCGATCAGTGCGAGCGATAGCGCGAGCGTGGCCCACGCCACCCCGCGGAACCGAGCGCCCGAGCAATGCGTCATGACGTCATCCCCGTGCCAGGGTACTCCACGAGTCGTCCGGCCGTCTCTCTACTGAGATGGGGCGATGCACGTTCGGATGGAGCATGCGGTGGTCCCGGCGCGGGCCGGCACGACGCCCGGCCGGGGCCCGGCGGGGAATGGCGCTACTTGCCGAGCGGGCCCAGGTTCTTGTCCGCCATGGCCGCCCCAGCCACGTTGCCGCCGACGGCGCCGCTGACCAGACTGATCAACAGGCTGATGAGATCCATGATGGTCTCCTTTCAGGGTGTCGGTGACCGGCCTCCCTGATGTCGCGACTACCCTAGGGAGGGGCCGCGGGGCCAGCAATGGGACCTTGGTCCCATCGGACAGACCCGCTATGGCATCGCAGAGCGCCCGCGGCATAGGACTTAAGTCCTATTGCCGCCGCCAGCCCGTCGAGTAGGCTCCCGGGACGGCGCGTTGCATGCGCCGCGCTGGGTGACGTGCACCTCAACACAAAGGAACGGCCATGCGGACTCTGGTGGGTCACGGCTTGACGGTGCTCGGGGTGACGCTCGCGGTGGGCGCCTGCGCCAGCTCGGAGCAATGGTCGGAATGGCGGGCCCATACCACCCATTTCGCTTCCGGGCAGCACGCCACGTTCTCCCTGCGGAACAACAACGACGGCTCCAACCCCCGGGTCACGCGGGCCGACGTCGAGGCGGCGCGCACCGAGACGTGGTGGGGCAAGGCGATCACGGTCAATCCCGACCAGATCTTCCAGAACTGACGCGTGAGCGCGTTCACCAGCGCCGGGCACGTCCCCGGGCTCGCCGTGAAGCTGTGGCGCGGCGAGCGGATGTGCCTCATCGGGATCGACGTGGACGAGCCGGAGCCGGACCTGGTCGGCTTCTCGATCGAGGTCAAGAGCCCGGGCAGCCCCTCGTTCATCCCGCTGCGCAACCGGCTGAACTTCTCCTACGACCAGCCGGTCGCGGTGGCGGTGAACGGCTACCGCAACTACCTCTCCACCCGGGCGCCCTTCCAGAAGTTCCGCTGGATCCACTTCCCCTACGAGCCCAAGGGCGGCACCTATCGCTACCGGGTGACCAAGCGGCACATGCCCACCGACGGCCACGTGGTGGCGGGCGCCTCCGTCACGCTCGACATCGCGCTGGATCCCGTGGTCTACGACGGCGTCCTCGACGTGGGCTTCACCCGCAACTTCGCCTCCTCGCAGGCCTACGCGGACCGCTACGGCAACAACCCGAAGGTGATCCCCGCCGAGGCCGACGACGGTCTCGGATTCACCAAGGTGCCGGGCGACGTGTACCGCTGGCTCGGCTTCGAGGTGTACGATCTGCTGTTCGGATTTCTCGACCAGGTGGTGGCCGACCCGACCCTGACGCTCGACGTCATGGCCTACGACCTCAACGAGCCCGACATCCTGCGGCGGCTCGAGCAGATCGGCCATCGGCTGCGGATCATCGTCGACAACTCGGGGAGCCATGCGCCGGCCGGCAGCGCCGAGTCGCAGGCGGCCCGGCGCCTGCGGGTGTCGGCGGGCTCGAGCCGGGTGAAGCGCACCCACTTCAAGGGCCTGCAGCACCACAAGGTGCTGATCGCCCGGCGCGACGGGCAGCCGGTCCGCGTGCTGCTGGGGTCGACCAACTTCAGCTTCCGCGGCCTCTACATCCAGGCCAACAACGCACTTGTGTTCAATGGGCCCGACGCGGCCGCGCTCTTCGGCCGGGCCTTCGACGTGGCGTTCAAGAATCCGACCCATTTCGCCACCGACCCGATCGCGCGGCAGTGGCACCTGGTGCAGCCCACCGGGGCGCCCCCGGTGCACGTCTGCTTCTCGCCCCACACCGACGCGGACCTGTCGCTGAGCCCGGTCGGCGCGGCGATCGACCAGGCCACCTCGTCGGTGTTCTTCGCGATCGCGTTCCTCTACCAGAGCTCGGGCCCGATCCGCGACGCGGTGGATCGGCTGATGAAGAAGCAGGTGTTCAGCTACGGGATCTCGGACAAGCGCGGCCGTCTGGAGGTCAGGAAGCCCGACGGCTCCGTCGGCCTCGTGGACTTCGCCTACCTCGCCGGCACGGCCCCCGAGCCGTTCAAGACGGAATGGTCGGGCGGGGCCGGCATCAACCAGCACGACAAGTTCGTGGTGACCGACTTCAACCTGCCGACCGCCAAGGTCTTCACCGGGTCGTCGAACCTCTCGCCCACCGGCGAGCGGGGCAACGGGGACAACCTGGTGATGATCGAGGACCCGCGGGTGGCGACCGCCTACACCATCGAGGCGCTGCGGGTCTTCGACCATCTCCACTTCCGCTCCCGGATGGAGGACGCCCTGGTCAAGAAGAAGACCGCCCAGCCGCTCACCCTGGCCAAGCCGACCGCGATCAGCGGCAAGCCCGCCTGGTTCGCCAAGGCCTACGTGGCCGGCCACGCCGCGGAGGCGGATCGCAAGCTCTTCGCGAGCTGAGTGGCCGCGTCATGACCCGCGTGGCAGACTGAACGGCGGAGGTATTCACGATGAGCCAGGATTCGCGAGCGGTCGCGCAGATCGTCAGGCCCGAGCCGGTGATCGAGGGGGCCGGCGTGCATCTCCGCCGCAGCATCGGCACGCGCCGCCTCGACCATCTCGATCCGTTCCTGCTCCTCGACCACTTCGAGTCGGCGCGGCCGGAGGAGTACGAGCCCGGGTTCCCGTACCATCCGCACCGCGGCATCGAGACGGTCACGTTCGTCCGCACCGGGGAGATCGCGCACCGGGACTCGCTCGGGCATCGCGGGAGCATCGGGGCGGGCGACATCCAGTGGATGACCTCCGGTAGCGGCATCCTCCACGAGGAGATGCCGCAGGTGCGGCCCGAGGGCATCGGCGGCCTGCAGCTCTGGCTGAACCTGCCGGCCCGCGAGAAGATGACGCGGCCCAAGTACCGCGACCTGACCGCCGGTCATCTGCCCGACGCCGAGCTGCCCGGCGGGGCGCGGGCGCGGGTCATCGCGGGCGACGCGGCGGACGGCCGGCTCGCCGGGCCGGTGGAGGGCCTCGCGGTGGCGCCGAAGTTCCTGGACGTCACGCTGCCGGAAGGCGCGACGTTTCGGGAGGCGATCGCCCGGGGGCACACCGCGTTCGCCTACGTCGATCGCGGCACGGTGCGCTTCGGCCCCGAGCAGAAGGCGGCCCAGGCCCCGGCGCTCGTCATCTTCGGCGACGGCGACGTGGTCGAGGCCGCCGGCGCCCCGGGCGGCGGGCGGTTCCTGCTCGCGGCGGCGCGGCCGCTCGGCGAGCCGATCGCCCGGCACGGACCGTTCGTCATGAACACGCGCGCGGAGATCGAGGAAGCGCTGCGCGACCTGCGCAGCGGTCACTTCATCCGGGCCGACCCCCGCGACGAGTAGCGCGTCCGGCTACTTGAGCTTCAGGTCCTCGGCGGGGCCGACGTACGGGTAGCCCTGGATCAAACCCGCGGCCGGCTGCTCGACGCGCGCGCCCACGCCCCACAGGAAGGCCTGCTGGAAGATGGGCGCGGCCAGCACCTGATCGGACACGATCTTCTGGATCTGGTGCAGGATGGCCTCACGCTTGTTGCGATCCGGCTCCTTGGCCTGACGCTGGAACAGGTCGTTGATCTCGGGCCGCGTGCCGTAGGCGTAGATGCCGCTCTTGGTGAAGAACGGCTCGAGCCGCGCCGCCGCGTTGCCCGCCGCGCCGGTGGCCCCGATGAGCAGCCCGTGCACCTTCTTCTCCCGCCAGTTGGACAGGAAGGTGGCGCGCTCCATGGTGCGCACCTGGGTGCGGATGCCGATGGCCTGCAGGTAGCTGCCCACCGCCTCGCCCAGCGAGGTGTAGGGCGGCAGCGGCGTGAGATCGCCCGCGTCGAAGCCGTTGGGGAAGCCGGCCTCGACCACCAGCTGCTTGGCCCGCTTGGGATCGAAGGCGGGCGGCTCCATCTTCAGCGCGAAGTCGAACTCGGGCGGCACGAAGGCGCCCGCCGGCTTGCCGAGGCCCAGCATCTCGGCCTGGTTGATCGCGTTGCGGTCGATGGCGAGGCTGGCGGCCTGACGCACCCGCCGGTCGTGCCATGGCGACTTCGGATCCCACTGGTCGAGGAAGTCGAGCCAGTAGACGCCGTAGAGCAGGGGCGCGACCACCCGGATGCCCGGGGTGCGCTGCAGATCCTGGGCGATGGCGCCGCCGAAGAGATAGGCCAGGTCCACCTCGCCGGTCTTGACCGAGGCGGCCCGGGTGGACTCGTCGGGGATCGAGCGCATCACGAGCCGCTTGACGGACGGGGCCTTGCGCCAGTAGTCGGGGAAGGCGTCCACCGTCAGCTCGACCCCCGGGGTGAACGAGGCGAACTTGTAGGGGCCCGCGCCGACCGGCGCCTTCTTGTAGGCGTCCTCGCCGACCCGCTCGATGTATTTCTTCGGCACGATCCAGCTCGCCCCGGTGGCCGAGGTGCCGTAGAACGCCATGAAGTCCGGCCACGGCTCCTTGAGCACGAAGCGCACCCGGTTGGGCGCGACCACCTGGATCTCCTTGACCCGTTCCTTGAGCAGCTTGGCCCCGCTTCCCTTGTAGCGCTCGAAGGTGAACTTCACGTCCTCCGCGGTCACCGGGTCGCCGTTGTGGAACTTGGCGTTCTTCCGGATGACGAACTCGTAGGTCACGCCGTCCTTGGCCAGCGTCCACGACTCGGCCAGGCTGGGGGTCATGATGTTGCCGGGCATCGGCTTCACGAGCGCGTCGTGCAGCACGTAGAGCACCATGAAGGGGGTGATCAGCGCCTCGGTCTCGCCGGGGTCGAGCCAGCGCGACACCAGCGTCACGTGGACGCCGATGGCGAGGGTGCCGTCGGGAGGAGCCGCCGCGGCGGGAGCGAGCCCGCCGAGGGCGGTGAGAACGAGGAAGAGGGTCAGGAGCGAAGCGATCGAGCGCATCGGTGACCTCCCTGAGAATGGGCCTGAGAATGGGCCTGAGAGATGGGTCTGAGCGATTGGGCGCGATGGTGCGACGGATGCGGCTCGGGAGTCAAGGACTGATCGCGGATCGCGCGGCGAGCCTCCGCCTCGTCGTATGATGCCGCGGTCGGGCGCATCGCCATGAGGATCGTCGCGCACGTCGACATGGACGCTTTCTACGCCTCGGTGGAGGAGCGCTACCATCCCGAGCTGCGCGGGCGCCCCCTCGTGGTCGGGGCCGATCCGAAGGACGGCCGCGGGCGCGGGGTCGTGACCGCGGCCAGCTACGCGGCGCGAAAGTACGGCATCCGGTCCGCGCTGCCGATCTCGCGGGCCTGGCGGCTGGCCGAGGCGGCCCGGCAGCGAGGCGAGCCGGAGACGGTGTTCGTCCGGGACGACCGTGCGCTCTACCTCGAGGTCTCCCGCCGCATCATGGCCATCGTCGGGACTGGCGCCGACGCCTTCCAGCCCGCCAGCATCGACGAGGCGTACGTGGACCTGTCGTCGCGGGCCGACCTCGAGCGGGCCCGGGAGTGGGCCGGCCAGATCAAGCGGGAGATCCTCGAGCGGGAGGGCCTCACCTGCTCGATCGGCATTGGCCCGAACAAGCTCGTGGCGAAGATCGCGTCGGACTTCCGCAAGCCGGACGGGCTCACCGTGGTGGCGCCCGACGACGTGGAGGCGTTCCTGGCCGGGCTGTCGATCCGCGTCGTCCCCGGCATCGGGCCGAAGACCGAGCGGTTCCTCCACGAGCGGGGGATCACCCGCATCGCCGA
>DATFYA010000063.1 GCA_035315345.1 Candidatus Methylomirabilota bacterium | reverse complement strand
GGTCGACGGCTCGCGGTTGTCCGCCATCCGCACCCGGCCGACCGCCGACCGGGGGAGTGCGGGGGCCATTTAGGTCGACGGCCTGCGGTTGTCCGCCATCCGCACCCGGCCGACCGCCGACCGGGGGAGTGCGGGGGCCATGCAGGTCGACGGCCCGCGGTTGTCCGCCATCCGCACCCGGCCGACCGCCGACCGGGGGAGTGCGGGGGCCATGCAGGTCGACGGCTCGCGGTTGTCCGCCATCCGCACCCGGCCGACCGCCGACCGGGGGAGTGCGGGGGCCATTCACGTCGACGGCCCACGGTTGTCCGCCATCCGCACCCGGCCGACCGCCGACTGGGGGAGTGCGGGGGCCATTTCTGGGCCCCCGCATTAGATAGAGCCTTGCAGATTTCGACGGCTGAATGCCATCGGTCGCCCGCCCGGCCCGCCCGCCACCTCTCAGCCCTAGATCGCGGCCTCGCCCTTCTCGCCGGTGCGGATGCGGATGGCCTCGCCCATGGACAGCACGAACACCTTGCCGTCGCCGATGGAGCCGGTCTTGGCCGACTGGCAGATGACCGAGACGACCTTGTCCACCAGGTGGTCGGGCACGACCACCTCGACCTTCACCTTGGGCAGGAAGTCGATGGTGTACTCGGAGCCGCGGTACAGCTCGGTGTGCCCCTTCTGCCGGCCGAAGCCGCGTACCTCGGTGACGGTCATGCCCACCACCCCCAGCTCGTTCAACGCCTCCTTGACATCATCGAGCTTGAACGGCTTGATCACCGCCTCGATCTTCTTCATGCCGACCTCCGTGGCGAGCTCCCGCTCCGCGCCTTCAGCGCCTTGCGGTAGAGGGTGACGTATTCCCGCGCCGAGGCGTCCCACGAGAAATCCTCGGCCATGGCGTTGCGGATCAGGGCCTTCCACGGAGAAGGCTGCCGGTACGTCGAGGCGGCGCGGTGCACCGCACCGACCAGGGCCTCGGCGGTGAACGCGTCGAACACGAAGCCGGTGCCGGTGCGCCGGGCCGGATCGAACTCGATCACGGTGTCGGCCAGCCCGCCGGTGCGCCGCACGATCGGCGCGCTCCCGTAACGGAGCGCGATGAGCTGGCCGAGCCCGCACGGCTCGTAGCGCGAGGGCATGAGGAACGCGTCGCTGCCCGCGTAGATGCGGCGCGAGAGCTCGTCGTCGAACCCGATGCGGACCGCGATCTGGCCGGGGTGCGCGACCGCCGCCTCGCGGAAGCCCTCCTCGAGGAGCGTCTCACCCGAGCCCAGCACCACCAGCTGGGCGCCCTCGGCCAGAACGCCGGGGAGCGCTTGCAATAGCAGGTCCATGCCCTTCTGCTGGGCCAGGCGGGTCACCACCCCGATGATCGGCCCCGCCGCGTCGTCCAGCCCGAGCTCGCGCCGCAGCGCTTCGCGACAGATCGCCTTGGGCTCGGGGTCGTCGCCCGAGTAGGGGTGCGCGATGGCCGCGTCCTTCTGCGGGTTCCACACGTCGTAGTCGATGCCGTTGATCACGCCGTGCAGATCGTGGCTGCGGTCTTCCAGCACGCCCTCGAGCCCGTTGCCGAACTCGGCGGTGCGGATCTCGCGCGCGTAGGTGCGGCTCACGGTGGTCAGGAGGTCGGAGAACACGAGCGCGCCCTTCAGGAAGTTGAGCTTGCCGTAGAACTCGATGCCGGCCGGGGTGAAGAGGTCCCAGCCGAGCCCGGTCATCGGCATGTCATAGTGCCAGAACACGCCCTGGTAGGCGAGGTTGTGGATGGTGAACAGGCTGGCCAGGTTGCCCACGACCGGGTGGTCGCGATAGAGCGTGCGCAGGTACACCGGCAGCAGGCCGGTCTGCCAGTCGTTGGCGTGGATGACCTGCGGCTGCCAGCGCACGCCGGAGCTCGCCGCCTCGAGCCGGGCCAGGCTCTCCAGCGCCGCGCGGCAGAAGAATACGAAGCGCTCGCAGTTGTCCCAGTAGTCGCCGTCGGCGGTGCCGTAGAGGCTGTCGCGATTGTAATAGTGCTCGTGCTCGAGCAGGTACACCGGCACGCCCGAGGCGCCGCGCGCCTCGATCAGCGCGCCCTCGGCGACGCGGTCGACCAGCGGCACCTGGATGCTCGGCACCACGATCCGCGTCTCGGTGGCGTGCGCCTCGGCGCCGCGGTACTTCGGCATCATGACGCGCACGTCGTGGCCGAGCCCGGCCAGGGCCCGGGGCAGTGCGCCCGCCACATCCGCGAGGCCGCCCGTCTTGGCGAAGGGCGCGACCTCGGAGGCGATGACGAGGATGCGGAGTCGGCTGGCCACGCTAGGGCTCCTCTTCGAGGATCGGGTACACCAGCGCGGTGATGTGCGAGGAGATCCGCTTGAGGTTGGTGAGCACGTCGAGGTGGATCTCCGAGGTCTCGAGCGACTCGGCGAGCCCGCGGCGCAGCCGGGCCAGGTGGGAGTCGCGCAGCTCGCGCTCGCGCTGCCGCACCACCGGCCGCTGGTCCAGCACCTCCTGGGCGAGGCTGCGGTCGTTGGCCGCGAAGCCGGCGATGGCGCGCTCGAGGTTCTTCGAGACCATCCCGTGGAACTCCAGCAGCTCGGCCTCGCCGGTCTCCGAGAAGCGGCGCCCCTGGTAGAGCTTCTTGCGCGCCAGCTCCATCAGGTTCTTGTCGATGATGTCGCCGATGTTCTCGAGATTGCCGATGAAGGAGATCAGCGCGATCTCCTTCTGAGCCAGGTCGTTGCTCATGGTCTCCCGCCCGAGGCGCGCGATGAACAGCTTGATCTCGCGCTCCAGATAGTCCAGCTGGTCATCACGTCGCTCCACGTCCTCCAGCAGCTCCTGGTTATCCGTCCGCAGCACCACCATCGCATCGCGAAGCATCGCCTGGGCCACGTCGCCCATGCGCAGCGCTTCCCGCGTCGCCTGGCCGATGGCCAGCGCCGGCTGCTCGAGGAAGCGGTCGTCCAGATAGCGCGTCCGGTAGGGATTGTCCCCCCGCTCCTCCTCCGGCACCAGCGCGGTGATGACCCGCGCGGCCCAGGGGGCGAAGGGCAGGAACAGGGCGCTGATGGCCACGTTGAACAGGGTATGGGTGTTGGCGATCTGCCGCGCCGGGTCGGCCGCGGTATAGGCCATCAGGGTCGTGAGGGGGGTGATGAACGGGAATACCAGCGCCACGCCCAGGACCTTGAACGCGATGTGGGCCAGCGCCACCCGCCGCGCGTCCGCGGAGGAGCGCAGGCTGGCCGCCAGCGCGGTCGCGCACGTGCCAATGTTGGCGCCGAGCACGACCGGAATGGCCGCGGCCAGCGGCAGCAGCCCCTGGTGGGCGAGCGACAGGGTGAGCCCGATCGTGGCCGCCGAGGAGGCCATGCCCGCGCTGAGCCCGGCCCCCACCAGCAGGCCGAGGAACGGGTTGCCGGCCAGGGCCACCAGCACCTGGCGCGTCAGATCCTGATCGGCCAGCGGCGCCAGCCCGTCGTTCATCACCTTCATGCCGAGGAAGATGAAGCCGAAGCCGAGGATCACCTGCCCGCCGTGCTTGATGAGGCCGCGCCGGCCGAAGAAGGCCATGGCGAAGCCGACGCCGACCAGGAGCAGCGACAATTCCTGCACCTTGAAGGCGAGCAGCTGGACGGTGACGGTGGTGCCGATGTCGGCGCCCAGGATCACCCCGAGCGACTGCGGGAACGTGAGCAGGCCGGCCGAGACGAAGCCGATCAGCATGAGGGTGGTGGCCGACGAGGACTGGATGATCGAGGTCACCAGCACGCCCGAGGCCACCGCGGCCAGGCGCGTGCGGGTCATGCGCGTGAGCAGGTGTCGCAGGTGACCACCCGCCGCGCGCTGCAGGCCCTCGCCGATCAGCTGCATGCCGTAGAGCAGCAGGGCCAGACCGCCGAACAGCGCCAGCAGGGTCATGTCAGGGGCTCAGCGGCGCGGTGATCGGGACGTCGATATCGCGCAGGTGGCCGGTCTCGTTCACCGACACCACCCGCGGCGGGGAGATCTCCGAGAGCGAGCAGTTGGCCACCGCGATCCGCCAGATCGACGACAGCGGCAGGCCGAGCCAGTGGGCGAGCAGCGCGCTGATGACGCCGCCGTGCGAGACGATCAGCACGTCGTCGCCGTTGGGGTGCGCGCGGCCGATCTCCTCGATCACGCGCAGCACCCGCGCCTGCACGTCGCCCAGCGGCTCGCTGCCCGGGGGCAGGCACAGGACCGGATCGCGCACCCACCGCGTGTAGGGGTCGCCCGGGCGAGTGCGAATCTCCTCGACCGTGCAGCCCTCCCATTCGCCGAGCGACAGCTCGCGCAGGTCGTCCACCACCGTGACCGGGCGTCCGAGCCCGTCCAGCGCGATCTCGGCGGTGCGGCGCGCGCGCTCGAGGGGACTCACGTAGACGTGGGCGATGGAGCGGCGGCCGATGATCCCGCGCAGCGCCTCGGCCTGGCGGATGCCCAGCGGCGACAGCGCCACGTCCTGCGCGCCCTGGAACTTGCGGACCGCGTTGGAGACCGACTGGCCGTGACGCGCGAGCAGGAGCCGCCTCACCGGCCCCGCTCCACCACGGCCGCCGCCGTCCGGAGCCGCGTCAGCGTCTCGGCTCGGCCGAGGATGCTCACCACCTCGAAGATGGGCGGGCTCGCGGTCTTGCCGGTGACCGCGATCCGCGTCAGCTGGGCCAGGTCCACCAGCTTGAGCCCGAGATCGGCGGCGAGGAACCGGTAGAGCGCCTCCAGCGCCGCCGGGTCCATCGCCTCCTGCGCCTCCAACCGCTTGATCAGGAGCGCGTAGCGATCGGCCGCCGAGTCCTTCCAGAACTTGGCGGTGGCCGCCGGGTCGTAGGCGGTCGGCGCCTTCAGGTAGAAGGCGGCCTGCTCGGCCATCTCGACCAGCGTCCGGGCGCGCTCTTTCAACGTGTTTACCACCCGGGCGAGCCAGGCAAGATCGCCTGGCACGGGCAGGCCGGCCCGCTCGAGGAAGGGGACGAGATCGCGGGCCAGGCGCTCGGCGGGGAGCGCCTTGATCCACTGGTGGTTGACCCACTTGAACTTCTCGAGGTCGAACACCGCGTCGGCGCTGCCCACGCGGGCCAGGTCGAAATGGCGCACCATCTCGTCGAGCGAGAAGATCTCCTGGTCGCCGTGCGACCAGCCGAGGCGGGCCAGGTAGTTCAGCATCGCCTCGGGCAGGATCCCCATCTCGCGGAAGGCCAGCACCGAGGTGGCGCCGTGCCGCTTGGACAGGCGCGTCTTGTCGGCGGCGAGGATCATGGGCATGTGAGCGAACACCGGCAGCGGGTAGCCCAGCGCCTGATAGCACAGCACCTGCTTCGGGGTGTTGGAGAGATGATCGTTGCCGCGGATCACGTGGGTGATCTTCATGGCCACGTCGTCCACCACCACGCAGAAGTTGTAGGTCGGGGTGCCGTCGGTGCGGACGAGGATCCAGTCGTCCAGCTCGGCGTGGCTGACCGTGACCCGCCCGCGGATGACGTCGTCGATCACTGTCTCGCCGTCCGTCGGGATGCGCAGCCGGAGCGCGTGGGGCTCCGAGGCGGGCACGTTCGCGTCGCGGCAGGTGCCCGGATACCGGAACGTCTCCTTGCGCGCCTCGGCGGCCGTGCGGAGGGTGTCGAGCCTCTCCGGGGTGCAGCGGCAGCGATAGGCCTTGCCCTCCCGCAGCAGCCGCTCGGCGTGGGCGCGGTAGATCTCGAACCGCTCGGTCTGGCGGTAGCCCGGCGTGGGCGGCCCCTCGTCCCATCCGAGCGTGAGCCACCGCAGCGCGTCGAGGATCGACTGCGTGTACTCCTCGGTCGAGCGGGAGGTGTCGGTGTCCTCGATGCGGAGCACGTAGACCCCGCCGTGGTGGCGCGCGAAGAGCCAGTTGAAGAGCGCGGTGCGGGCCCCGCCGACGTGCAGATGGCCCGTCGGGCTGGGTGGAAAGCGAACGCGAACCGGCTCGGGCATAAGGGCTTCATTGTATCGCCGATGGTAGGATCGGGGCCATGACCGAGCCCATCCGGCCCTCCCACTTCGTCCGGGACGCCGCCCTCGAGGACTTCGCCACCGGCCGGTTCTCCCCGCCGATCGTGACCCGGTTCCCGCCGGAGCCCAACGGCTACCTGCACATCGGCCACGCCAAGGCCATCTGCCTCGACTTCGGGCTGGCCGCCGAGCTGGGCGGCCGCTGCCATCTGCGCTTCGACGACACCAATCCGACCAAGGAGAGCCAGGAGTACGTCGACGCCATCACCCGCGACGTGCGCTGGCTCGGCTTCGACTGGGGCCGGCACCTCCACTACGCCAGCGACTACTTCCCGCGGCTCTACGAGTGGGCCGAGCAGCTCATCCGCGCCGGCCGAGCCTACGTGGACGACCTCTCGGCCGACGAGATCCGCGAGCACCGCGGCACCCTCACCGAGCCGGGACGCGAGAGCCCGTGGCGCGGCCGCTCGGCGGAGGAGAACCTCGATCTCTTCCGGCGGATGCGCGCGGGCGAGTTCGACGACGGGGCCAAGGTGCTGCGCGCCCGCATCGACATGGCGCATCCCAATCTCAACCTGCGCGATCCGGTGATGTACCGCATCCGCAAGACCTCGCACCAGCGGACCGGGGATGTTTGGTGCATCTACCCGATGTACGACTGGGCCCACGGCCAGTCCGACTCGATCGAAGGCGTCACCCACTCGCTGTGCACGCTCGAGTACGAGGACCACCGCCCGCTCTACGACTGGTACCTCGACGCGCTCGGCGTCTATCACCCCCGGCAGATCGAGTTCGCACGGCTGAGCCTGAGCCACACCGTGATGTCCAAGCGGAAGCTGCTCACCCTGGTGCAGGACGGCCTGGTGAGCGGCTGGGACGATCCGCGCATGCCCACCCTCGCCGGTCTGCGGCGGCGCGGCTACACGCCCGAGTCCCTGCGTGACTTCTGCGAGCGCATCGGGGTGACCAAGGCGGCCAACCTCGTGGAGGTGGCGCTGCTCGAGCACTGCCTGCGCGAGGACCTGAACCGGCGCGCCAGCCGGCGGATGGCAGTGCTGCGGCCGCTGCGCCTGGTGATCGAGAACTACCCGGACGGCCTGACCGAGGAGATGGAGGCGATCAACAACCCCGAAGATGCCGAGGCGGGCACCCGCAAGATCCCCTTCTCGCGCGAGCTGTGGATCGAGCAGGACGACTTCCGCGAGACGCCGCCGCCCAAGTACTTCCGTCTCTCACCCGGCGTGGAGGTGCGGCTGCGCGCGGCCTACGTGGTCAAGTGCACCGGCCTCACCAAGGACCCGGCCACCGGGGCGGTCACCGAGGTGCGCTGCACCTACGATCCGGACACGCGGGGCGGCGAGGCCCGGGGGCGCAAGATCAAGTCTACGATCCACTGGGTCTCGGCGCCACACGCGGTCGACGCGGAGGTACGGCTCTACGACGCGCTCTTCACGGTGCCGAAGCCGGACGAGGCGCCCGACTTCAAGAGCGTGATCAACCCGGGCTCACTCGAGGTCGTGCGCGGAGCGAAGGTGGAGCCGGCGCTGGCCGCCGCCGCCGCCGAGGAGCACGTGCAGTTCGAGCGGGTGGGCTACTTCGTGGCGGACTGGAAAGACCACGCGCGCGGACGCCCGGTGTTCAACCGCAGCGTCGCCCTCCGGGACACCTGGGCGAAGATCGAGAAGGCCGCCGGGGCCTAACCGGCTGTCCGCCATCGGGGGGAGTGCGGGGGCCATTCGGGGCCCCCGCAGCTGAAAAGCCTAGTGGAAGAACACCCCCGCGTCGATGTTGAGCACCTGGCCGGTCACACTGTCCGAGCGGCAGAACGTCACCACCTGATCCGCCACGTCCTCCACGCTGGCCGCGCGCTTGAGCGCGGCGCGCTGGCGGGCGCCTTCCGCGGTCTCGGGGCGCAGGCGCGACGTCATGCGCGTGCCTTCCATGAGGCCGGGGGCCACGCAGTTCACGGTGACCTCCGGAGCCAGGGCCACCGCCAGGCATCGGGTGAGATGGATGAGGCCCGCCTTGCTGGTCGCGTAGGCGATGCTGCTGCCGCCCGGATTCAATCCCGCCACCGAGGCGATGTTCACGATGCGGCCAGCGCCGCCGGCCTTCAGACGGGGCGCAGCGGCCCGGCACAGGAGATACGGGCCACGCAGGTTGGTGGAGAAGAGCCGGTCCCACGTGGCCGCGTCCAGGGACTCGAGATCCGGGAACGGGATCGCGATGTTCCACGCCGCGTTGTTCACGAGCGCGTCGAGCCGCCCGAAGTGGCGCGCGGCCGCCTCGATCGCCCCGGGGATGGCGCCGGCGTCGGTCTGGTCGAGCGCGACGCTGAAGGCGCGCCGCCCGAGGGCTTCCACCGCCGCGCAGGTCTCGCGCGCGGCGTCCCGGCGCTCGAGATAGGTGATCCCCACGTCGGCGCCCGCGCGGGCCAGCGCGCGCGCGATCGCGATGCCGAGCAGGCCGGTGCCTCCGGCCACCAGCGCGACACGATCCTTGAGGTCCACGGCCGCCATAGACTAGCAGATCGTGCGTGCCTCGAGCGGCCGACGTTGCGGGCTTGAAGGCCCGGCGGGTCGGCCGTACACTCGCCCGGTCATGGCCGATCCGCTCATGCCCACCGATCTGCTGCTGCGCAATGTCCGCCCGATGGCGGGCGCGGCCGTCGACGTGCTGGCCACCGGTGGCCTGATCGCGCGCGTGGCGCCGGGCGTCGTCCCGCCGGCTCGCGCCGAGATCATCGACGGGCGCGGTGACGTGCTGCTCCCCGCCCTCGTCGACGCCCACATGCACCTGGACAAGACGTTCTGGGGTCTGCGCTGGCGGCCGCACGAAGCCGGACCGACCACGCTCGAGCGCATCGAGAACGAGCGGCGGCTGCGGCGCGAGCTGCGCCTGCCGATCGACACGCAGGCGGAGAGGCTGGTACGACAGGCGGTCAGCCGCGGGACGCTCTACATCCGCAGCCACGTCGACATCGACACCGAGGTCGGTCTCCACAACTTCGAGGGCGTGATGACCGCGCGCCGCCGGCTGCGCGACGTGGTCTCGATCCAGGTGGTGGCCTTCCCCCAGAGCGGAGTGGTGACGCGTCCGGGGACCGCGGATCTGCTCGAGCGTGCCGTGAAGGACGGGGCCGAGCTGATCGGCGGCGTGGATCCCTCCGGCATCGACGGCGACGCCCGCGGCCAGCTCGACGCGATCTTCGGCATCGCGGGCCGCCACGGCGCCGGCGTGGACATCCACCTGCACGACCCGGGCGAGCAGGGCGCCGAGCAGATCCGCATGATCGCGGAGCGCACGCGCGCGCTCGGGCTGGGCGGCCGGGTCGCCATCAGCCACGCGTTCTGTCTCGGCATGGTGGAGGAGCGCGATGCCGCCCGCCTGGTTGACCTCCTGCGCGAGGAGCGGATCGCGATCATGACCACCGCGCCGGGCGACCGGCCGACGCCGCCGGTGCGCCGCCTCCGCGAGGCCGGCGTGACGGTGGGCGCGGGATCCGACGGGGTGCGGGACGCGTGGACACCCTTCGGCAATGCCGACATGCTCGAGCGGGCCATGCTGATCGCGTACCGGAACGGCTTCCGCACCGATGCGCTGGTGCACGGCGCCTTCGACGTCGTCACCCGCGGCAACGCCGCCGTGCTGGGTCTCGAGCGGTACGGCCTCGAGCCCGGCGCCCGCGCCGACTTCGTCCTGCTGCCCGGCGAGACCCTCGGCGAGGTCGTGGCGATGCGTCCGCCCCGCGCGCTCGTGGTGAGCGGCGGGCGGATCGTCGCCCGGGACGGCCGGTGCCTCATCTCACCCTCCTCTGGATAGGAGCCGCATGACCATGGCCCAGGTATCCCCGGCGGTCCGCGCCGACCTTGCGCCGACCGGCACGATGCGCGTCGGCATCAATCACGGCAATCTGGTCCTCGCCCAGAAGAATGCCACCACCGGCGAGGTGAAGGGGGTGGCGGTGGACCTGGCCCACGAGCTCGGCCGGCGGCTCGGCGTGCCCGTCGCGCTGGTGCAGTACGGCTCGGCGGGCCAGATGACCGACGCGCTGGCCACCGGCGCGTGGGACGTGGCCTTCCTCGCCCGCGAGGCCGGCCGGGCCGGCGAGGTCGGCTTCACCGCGCCGCACCTGCTGATCGAGGGGACCTATCTGGTGCCCGCCGGCTCCGCCGACACCCGCGCCGCCGACATCGACCGCGCGGGCATGCGCATCGCGGTGTCGGAGAAGAGCGCCTACGATCACTTCCTGAGCCGCACCATCAAGCACGCGACGCTGGTCCGCGGGGCGGGCAACAGCGCCGGGCTCGGGCTGCTCCAGGCCGGCAAGGCCGACGTCATCGCCGGCGTGCGCCAGCTGCTGCTCATGGACCAGGCCAAGCTGCCGGGCTCGCGGGTGCTGGACGACCGCTTCATGGTGATCGAGCAGGCGATGGGCCTGCCCAAGGGCCGCGACGCGGGCCTCGCCTACGCGCGCGAGTTCATCGAGGAGATGAAAGCCTCGGGCTTCGTGGCCCGCGCCCTCGAGACGTCCGGGGTGCGCGGCGTGCCGGTGGCGCCCCCCGAGCCGGCCGCGCCCTGAGCGCTCAGGTCAGCGGGACGATCGCGTAGAAGCGGGGCCCGTCGCCGACCGACCGGGTGACGTGACCGCGGCCGGTCAGGTCCTCGGCCAGCAGCACGTCGCCGGGCCCGACGCGCACCACGGTGCCGTCGCCGACCTGGATCTCGGCCTGACCCGACAGCGTGATGGAGTACTGCCGGCGCGGCGCGCAATGCCAGTCCAGCACATAGCCGGGCGGTGAGACGCGGAACACGATGCCGGTCCCCGCCTGCAGCGGCGTGCTCTCCCCGTGCGCGCCCTCGGTGTCGGTGAACGGCTTCATGGCGAGCGGCATCTCTTCCACGTGGGATTGCCCGTCGGCCCCGCTGTAGACCCGCCAGATCTTCGGCATCAGGCTCCCCTCCCCCGCACTCGTCGGCCTCAGAACCGCACGCGCCGCAGCACGGCGCGGGGCAGCGCCCGGATGATCAGCATGATCCACCGCCAGACGGAGGGAGCGTAGACGACGTGGCGGCGGGCGTCCATCGCCGCGATCACGTCGCGCGCCACTGCGTCGGGCTCGCCCGCGAACGGCGGCACCGGCATCCCGGCGGTCATCCCGGTCCGCACGAAGCCGGGCTTCACGCAGAGCACCGGCACGCCGCGCTCACGATACGCCAGATCCAGGCCGTCCAGGAAGGCGGACAGGCCGGCCTTGGAGGCGCCGTAGAGATAGTTGCTCCGCCGGGCCCGGTCGCCCGCCACGCTGCTGAAGGCGCAGACCAGGCCGCCGCCGGCCGCAGCCAGCCGCTCCGCCGCCTGCTGACACAGGAGCGCGGTGCCGGTGAAGTTGGCGTGCAGCAGCGCGGCCAGGCGCGCCGGGTCTTGGGCCAGATCGTTCTGACTCGCGAAGGCGCCGCCCGTCACCACGAGCGCGTCCATGCGGGCCAGCGCGCGGTCCGCCGCGGCGAGCGCCTCGGCGAAGCCCTCGGGCCGTGCCAGGTCGAGCGGGGCGTGGCTCACCGGGCCGGCGGCGCCGCGCGACTCCAGATCGCGCGCGGAGAGATCCATCTCGCCCGGGTCGCGGCCGAGCAGGAAGAGGGCGTCGCCGCGCTCGGCCAGGCCGCGCGCCAGGGCGCGTCCCATGCCGCGGGTCGCGCCCACGAAGGCCACCTTCACGCGGGGTCTCCCAGCAGACGCACCGAGAGGCCGGAGCGGAAGCGGCGGGCCGGGTCCCAGCGGTCGCGGACCGCCTGCCATTCGCGCAGGCGCGGCATCATGCGCGCGAAATCGTCGGGCCGCGTGATGGCGTCCTTGGCCAGGTACACGCGGCCGCCGTGCTCGATCACGATGCCGTTGAGGTCGTGCAGCAGGCTCTCGGTGGGCGCGCCGCGGTAGGGCAGGTCCAGCGCGAGCGTCGTGCCCTCGAGGGGGAAGGACAGGTAGGCGTCGGAGCCGGGGCCGCAGTCCTTGATCACCGCGAGGAACGAGGCGGCGCCCGCGGCGGCGAGCCGCTCGAGCAGCGCCAGGACCGGGCGCGAGCCGGCGCCACGGGGCACCACGCACTGGTACTGGAGGAAGCCGCGCGGGCCGTACAGGCGGTTCCAGTCCGCGATCGCGTCGAGGGGATAGAAGAAGCGGTCATAGGAGACCACGCGCCGGCGCAGCGTGCGCCCGTGGGTCCAGGCGTAGACCCCGTTGAACCAGCGCATGAAGAGCGGATTCAGCAGCCACTCCGGCGCGTCGAACGGCACCCGCAGGCGCGAGGGCCGGCGGGCCCGGTGAGCGCCCGCCTCGGCGGCGGTGGCGTGGCGGCCGCGCATCAGGATGCCGCGGCCGACGTGGCGGCCCCGCGCCAGGCAGTCGATCCAGCCGACCGTGTAGGGCCAGTGGGCGGCGCTGAGCCGGAGGCCTTCGAGCAACACCTCGAGGCTGGCCATGCCCTGCGTCTCGAGCACGATCCACGGCGTCTCGATGCGGCGCAGGTGCAAGACGACCTCGACGATGAGGCCGGTGAGCCCCATGCCCCCGACGGTGGCCAGGAACAGCTCGCGCTCGCGGGCAGGCCCGCACTGCACGAGCCGGCCGTCGGCGGTGAGCAGCGTGATGCGCTCCACGAAGTTGCCGAAGGAGCCGTCGCGGTGATGGTTCTTGCCGTGCACGTCGCAGGCCACGCACGCGCCGACCGTGACGAACCTGGTGCCGGGCGTCACCGGCGGGAACCAGCCGCGCGGCACGAAGACGCGCAGGATCTCGGCCAGGCTCAGGCCGGCCTCGCAGTGCAGGCGGCCGGTCGCGGGATCGAAGCTGCGGATCCGGTCGGCGCGCGTGCTCTCCACGACGCGCCCGCCCGGCCGGGCGGGCACCGCCGCGTCCCCGTAGGCGCGTCCCAGCCCGCGCGCCACCAGCGGCTCGAATCCCGGCGGCAGGGCCAGATGCTCGGGTCGCTCCACGCGCCCCGGCACGATCGGGTGACGGCCCCATCCCGCCACCGGCTCGAGCGGCGGCGGGGGCGCGTCGGACGGCGGCATCAGTCGAGCCACCGGGTCAGCCAGACCGGCCCCCACACCGGCCCGTAGATGATCAGGAGGAGCGCCACCATCCAGAGCACGGTGTTGATCAGCAGCGCGCGGTCGCTGAGCAGGAGATCCGACGGATTGCCCCCGAGCTCGCGGCGGTAGAGCAGGTAGAGATAGCGGAAGACACCGTAGAGCACGAAGGGCAGGGTCAACGGCAGCCAGCGCGTGTGGAACTTCGCCACCGTGTCCGGCGACATGGTGTAGAGCGCGTACGCGGTGACGGTGGACGCGGTGACCACCGCCACCATCTGGTCGAGGAAGCTCTCGCTGTACTCGGCCAGGATGGGCCGGTGCGCCGCCGCGTCGCCGTGCAGGGTCAGGTACTCGTGGCGCCGCTTGCCCAGGGCCAGGAACAGGGCGACCAGGATCGTGCAGATCACGAGCCAGCCCGAGATGTCGACCCCGATGGCGGCGGCGCCCGCCACCGCGCGCAGCACGAAGCCGATCGCCACCGTGAGCACGTCGAGGATCACCACGTGCTTGAGCCAGACCGAGTAGGCGGTCAGGAGCGCGGCGTAGACGGTGGCCACGACGCCGAACCGCGCGGAGAGCGCGTAGGCGGCCACGAGGCTGCCCACCAGGGTCAGCACCCCGAGGGCCACCGCCGCGGGGACCGACAGGGCGCCGCTGGCGATCGGGCGCCGGCGCTTGGTGGGATGCAGCCGATCCTTCTCCATGTCGGCCAGGTCGTTGAACAGGTAGACGGCGCCGGACAGCGCGCAGAAGATCGCGAAGGCGGCGAGCGCGGGCCACACCAGCGGCGTGAACAGGCTCTGCGAGAAGATGAGGCCGGCGAAGACGAAGAAGTTCTTGACCCACTGACGCGGGCGCAGCGACAGCAGGACCGCCATCGGGAAGCTCACCGCGACGCGATCCCCTCAGCGCCGCGGCTCAGACGATTCACCCATCACATCCGCGACCGGATGCGTCCATCAATCCGGAGGGCACGTCACAGCACCTCGCGCACCGCCTGCTTCACCGCGCCCACGATCTCGTCGATCTCCCCGTCGGTCAGCTCGGGGAAGCAGGGCAGGCTCAGCACCTCGGCGGCGGCCTGCGTGGCCACCGGGAACGCGCGGTCGGCGTTGGGGTACGAGAAGAGCGGCTGGGCCGGGATCGTGCTCGGGTAGTGGATGGCCGTCCCGATCCCGCGCGTGGCGAGCGCGGCCGCGAGAGCGTCGCGCTTGCCCGAGCGCACCGTGTACTGATGATAGACGTGCTGCGCGGGAGGCCGCTCCACCGGCAGGCCCAGGCCGAGCCCGGCCAGCACCTCGCCGTAGTGGCGGGCAATCGCGCGCCGCCGCTGGTTCCACTCGGGCAGGCGGCCCACCTTCACGCGGAGGAGCGCGGCCTGCAATTCGTCGAGCCGGCTCGAGCCTCCCAGCTCGACGTGCGTGTAGCGGCGCGGCTGCCCGTGATCGCGCAGCAGGCGCACGCGATCGGCCACGTCGTCGCGAGTGGTCACCACCATGCCCGCGTCGCCACAGGCGCCCAGGTTCTTGGTCGGGTAGAACGACAGGATCGCCGCGTCGCCCCACTGCGCGACCGGCCGGCCCGCATAGGAGGCGCCGACCGCCTGGGCCGCGTCCGCGACGACGGCGAGACCGCGCGCGCGGGCCAGCGCGCCCAGCGTGTCCATCGCGGCGATCTGGCCGTAGAGGTGGACCGGCACGATGGCCCGCGTGCGGGCGGTGATGGCGGCCTCCACCTGTGCGGGGTCGACATTGAAGGTGACCGGATCGATGTCCACGAAGACCGGCGTGGCGCCCGCCATCACGATGGTGGTGGCGGAGGCGACGAAGGAGAACGCGGAGGTGATCACCTCGTCGCCCGGTTTCACCCCGACCGCCTTCAGGGCGATCAGCAGCGCGTCGGTGCCGGAGCCGGTCCCCAGCCCGTGCCGCGCCCCGCACACCGCGCCAACTTCACGCTCGAGGGCCTGGCCCTCGGGACCCAGGATGAAGCGGCAGGAGTCGATGACCCGCGCCGCCGCGTCCATCAGTTCGGAACGCAGGGCCTGGTGCTGCCGCGTGAGATCGATCTGCGGGATCATGACTCGCTCGACATTGTACCGTGACGCATCAGGCTAGCCGTACATCCTGCTCGCCGCCCTCGGCGATCAGGACGTCGCCGACGAGCGACAGCGAGCCCGCGACGCAGACGAGCCCGTCGGGCGCATCCGGTCGCGCCCGGGCCAGGGCTTCCTTGGGCGAGCCGGCCGTCTCCACGCACGCGCCCGGCAGCAGCGCGCGCAGCGCGGCCGGCGCGGCGGCGCGCGGATTGGTGGACGCGGTGAGCACGATGCGCGAGGCGAGCGGGCGCAAGGCCGCCAGGATTCCGCCCGCGTCCTTGTCGGCGAGGATGCCGATCACGAAGGTGACGGGTCGGCCCGGGAAGTAGGCGCGCAGCGACGCGGCGAGCGCGCGGGCCCCCGCCGGATTGTGCGCGCCGTCGAGGATCGTGAGCGGATCGCGCCGGAAGATCTGAAAGCGCCCCGGCCAGCGCGCGCCGCGCAGGCCCTCGCGGATCGCCGCCTCGTCCGCGCCCAGCTCGCGTGCGGCCGCCGCGGCGAGCAGGGCGTTGCCGGGCTGGTAGACGCCCAGCAATCCGCAGGCCACGTCGGTCATGCGCCAGTCGGGTCCGGCCAGATCCACGCGCTGGACGTCGAGCGTGAAGCCGCGCGGGGTCACGTGCAGCTCGCGGCCCTCGCGCACGAGCGGGACGGCGACCTCGGCGGCGCGGCGCTCCAGGACCGCCTCGGCCTCGGGATCCTGGCACGCGGTGAAGGCCACCCCGCTGCGGATGATCGCCGCCTTCTCGCCCGCGATCAGCGTGAGGGTATCGCCCAGCTCGTGCTGGTGGTCGTAGTCGATCGGCCCGATCACCACCACGCGGGGACTCCCCACCGTGGTCGCGTCGAGCCGGCCGCCGAGCCCGACCTCCAGCACCGCCACGTCGACGCGCGCGCGACAGAAGTGATCCAGCGCGAGCGCGGTGCCCGCCTCGAACACGGTGGCGTCGAGGCGCGCGATCTGCGTCCCGAGGGCTTCGACGCCGTCCACGAAGTCCGATTCCGAGATCGGCCGCCCGTCCACCTGGATGCGCTCGCGGTAGTGTCGGAGATGCGGGGAGGTGTAGAGCCCGACTCGCCGCCCGGCCGCCTGGAGGATGGCGGCCAGCATCGCCGAGATCGAGCCCTTGCCGTTGGTACCGCCCACCTGGGCGATCGTGAACGACCGCTCGGGGCGCCCGATCGCGTCGAGCAGCGCTTCGATGCGCTCGAGGCCGGGGCGCATGCCCGTCCGCTCCCCGCCCCGCAGGCCGAGGATGCGGCTCACCGCCTCCGCATACGTCATGGAGCGGGCGCGGGAGTGCGGCCGCCGAAGAAGGCGAGGATGCGCCGAAGCGTGGCCCGCAGCTCCCGCCGCTCCACGACCAGGTCGATCTGGCCGTGCTCGAGCAGGAACTCCGAGCGCTGGAACCCATCGGGGAGCGGCTGCCGGATCGTCTCCGCGATGACCCGCGGACCCGCGAATCCGATGAGGGCCCGGGGCTCGGCCAGGATGATGTCGCCGAGCATCGCGAAGCTGGCGGTCACGCCGCCGGTGGTGGGATCGGTGAGCAGCGAGATGTAGGGCACGCGCTCGGCGTCGAGGCGCTGGAGCGCGGCCGAGGTCTTGGCCATCTGCATGAGCGAGAGGATGCCCTCCTGCATGCGGGCGCCGCCCGACGCGGAGACGATCACCAGGGGGATGCGCTTCTGCAGGGCCAGCTCGATGGTGCGGGTCAGCTTTTCGCCGACCACCGAGGCCATGCTGCCGCCGAGGAACGAGAACTCGAAGACGGCCAGCGCCACCGGGTAGCCGCCGATGCGCGCGGTGCCGGTGACCACCGCCTCGCCGGTGTCGGTCTTGCTGCGGGCGGCCTTGAGGCGATCGGTGTAGCGCCGCGTGTCCTTGAACGACAGCGGGTCCTTCGACCGCAGGGTGGACTCGCGCTCGTCGAAGGAGCCCTCGTCGGTCAGCGAGGCGATGCGCTCGCGCGCCGAGATGCGGAATGGATAGCCGCACTTGGGACAGACCCGGCCCGCCCGGTCGACCTCGGCCCGGTAGACGATCTCCTTGCAGGAGTCGCACTTGACCCACAGGCCCTCGGCGATGACGACTTTCCTGGGGCGCTCGCCGTCGTCGTCCTTCTTCTTCCAGAACCACGCGGCCATCGTCTATCTATCCTATGCCACCCGCTGCATCCGGGCACTCGAATCCGCTGCTCTGTTCAATGCGGGGGCCCCGACATGGCCCCCGCACTCGTCTGTTCAATGCGGGGGCCCCGACATGGCCCCCGCACTCGTCTGTTCAATGCGGGGGCCCCGACATGGCCCCCGCACTCCCCCAGGCCGCGGACAGCCCGCGG
>DATFYA010000062.1 GCA_035315345.1 Candidatus Methylomirabilota bacterium | reverse complement strand
TCGACCGGCCGCCTCAGGTCCAGACGCTTCCGGACCGTCCTCGTCGTGGTCAATAGCTGATCGACGGTCGCGCGGTCCATGTGTCCACTCTCCTGCGAGTGTGTTACTCGGTGAGACTCGGGCGCCAGCAGGCGGGGATTGTCGCCGATCAGAGCTGGGATGGCAAGGCTCTCCCAGGTGGCAATTGGGCCTAGTGGGCAGCCACCGCTTGACGTGCTCGTCCTCGTAGCCGCAGCATCCTGAAGCCACCGGGCGACTGTCGCGGGCGTGCTATCCTCGCGGCCAGCCATCATGATCACAAGGCCGGCGCGAGATGCCGGTGCCCGTGCCATGGGCCCTCGCCGCTTCGCCGTGCTCGTGCTCGCCGTGTGCGCGCTCGCGCTCCCGTTCTTCCTGTGGGGCTTCCGAACCTACCAGCTCGCCTTCGCAGCGACGAACGCGATCGCCATCCTCGGCCTCAACCTGATTGCCGGACAGGCCGGGCTGATCTCGCTCGGGCACGGCGCGTTCTACGGGCTGGGCGCGTATACCCTCGCAGTGCTGATGCGGCACTGGGATGTGTCCGCGTACGCGGGGATCTTCATGGCGGGACTGGTGACCCTGATCACCGGGTACCTCTTCGGACGTGCATTGACGCGGCTCGCCGGCTTCTACCTCGCCCTCGCGACGTTCGCCCTGGCCCTAGCGCTGCCGCAGATGCTCAAGTGCAGCTATGTGAGCCCGTGGACGGGCGGCGCGCAGGGGGTGTACCTGGATCGGCCCAGCGCTCCGCTGCGCCTGCCGGTGACCTCCGATCAATGGTGGTATTTCGTGACGCTCGGCATCCTCGTGATCCTGCTCTGGATGACCCACAACCTGGTCGCCGGCCGCATCGGCCGCGCGATCCGCGCCATGCGCGACCATCCCATCGCCAGCCAGGCTGCCGGCATCGACGTTGCGCGCTATACCGCCCTGACCTTCGGGGTGGGAGCGGCGTACGCGGGCGTCGCCGGCGCGCTCGCCGCGCTGCTTCTCGACTTCGTCGCGCCCGACAGCTTCACGTACTGGCTCTCGATCCTCTTTCTAGTAGGCTCGGTGTTCGGTGGCATGGCATCGGTCTGGGGCGCGGTGGTCGGGGGACTGTTCCTCCAGTTCTGGCCCGACATCGCCGGCATGGTGTCCCGTGATCTCGTCGATCCGGTGTTCGGAGCGCTCCTCGTGCTCTCGATGCGGTTCATGCCGCATGGCGTCGCCGGGATGGTGTCGGCATGGCGATCGGGGGGCTGGATTCGCAGAATGCTACACGGCCAATGAAACCCTCCGGATTCCCGAACCGGAGACCCTGTGGCACGGAACTCCTTGTGTCGGGTGGCTCTTAAGAGGATACTCATCCTGCCTTAGTCCGGAGCGCGCGGTGGGACAAGGGAGGGTCCTACCGCGCCGCGAACCTCACTGGAAACACTGCCCGCCCTTTACCGAAGCCGCTTCCCTGCATGTGGCACCTGGACACCCGTCGCCGCCGGCCCAGACGAGTTCATGGCGGTCGGCGTGCCGGTGTTCGAGAGTGCCGCGCTTCGGCTGGTGCGATGGGCGGTTTGTCTTCGGAGATGTGATGATCGTTTTGCAGATGATAGGGTGGTTTCTTATCTCGTGTATTCTGGTGTCCTTCATCGAGCACCAGGTCCACAGCAAGTTGATGCACCGAAGGAACTTCCTCAGTCGGCATACCACCGCTTATAACCGCATCTTCGAGGCTCACGCTCTCGTACATCATCGACACTATTCCGAGACATTCAGTGATGAGCCGGTGCCGGTTGGTGAAGACAAGGAGATACGTCTGACTCTGCACAAGGCGCCACTGAAGGCCCTCCCCTTTGCTGCTGTGATTGCCCTGGCGTCCTGGCAGGGGGCAGCCGCCTTCGTGGCCGCGATGTGTTTTCACCACTGGGCGTGGAACAAGATTCACCTCGAGATGCACAAGCCGGAGCAACGGCGGTTCAGCACCTGGCCCGTCTATAAGTTTCTGGCCCGTTATCACTGGCTGCATCACAAACACCGGAACAAGAATTTCAATGTCGTGTTCCCATTGGCTGACTATGTTCTCGGAACACATGTTCGCGCCAACGAACTCGACCTCGAATGTATGCAGCAATTGGGACTGCGCTGAATCAACCCGCAGAACCGGTTGGCGGCAGGGTTGGGTCGTCACGGCCGGCTGGGTAAACGAAAGGGGTTAGCGGCCATCGTGCATGGTTATCGCTAGCCGATGAGCCCCTGCTTCTTCATCTCGTCACGCACGGCGTCCACCACCTCGTTGACCAGGTCCTTGGCGTTGGCCGGATTGAAGCTCCGGCTCCGGCTGGCCCAGACGAGCTTGTCGCCGCCGATCTCGTAGACGAGCGTCTCCACCTGAACCAGCGTATCCGTCACGGTGTATCCCGGGGTGTAGACGGCCGGCCAGGCGTACCCCCAGTACCCTCCGACCCCCCGGCTCGCATAGACGGGCGGCACATAGGTCTGCTGCTTGTCGACGCCGGCCAGCCGGAAGGTGATCAGCCCGTCGAAGCCGGCCGCCTTCAGCCGCTCGCGGGCGGCTTCCCACTCCCTGGGCTCGCCGTCGGCGAAGAATTGGTAGGAAGCCACCGCCTGCACATCCCGTATCCGGCGGACCAGTTCGTCCTCGATGGTCCGGCGCCAGGTGATGTCCGTGCTGATGGCCACCACCAAGACCTTCTTGAATTGCAGACGCGCGGTGTCGGGAGCCTTCCAGACATCCGTCAACGTCGTGGATCCGCAGGCGGCGAGGACGAATGCTGCCGCGACAACCATCGCTCCGGTGGAGCGCTGCATCGGCGACCTCCGGGTTGCCGGTTCACTGTGGTTCACTGTGGCCGGTCTCGGGTCCCGCTCGCTGGCCGCGTGGCCTCCGGGACCCGAGGTTCCACCATGCTAAACGACCTGATCGCACTCGTCGAATTCGAGATCCGAAGGCTCGACTGTGCGTTCCTTCGCGCTGCGGGGCGTGAATGCAGTGGATACTGGGTTGGGCTGGCCGCGCCTGACCACGCGGTCGCCGGTCCGACCATGACATGCTGACCCACCACCACGTCCGGCTTCGGAAAGCGCGTGAACAGACCGTCATCGACGACCGAGGCGATGGAGTCGATCTCGCGCGCGGGAAGGCCGGTGAACACCGGCGTGGAGCGGAGGAATGCCGCGATCTCCTTCGCTGGCATCGCGGGCAGGAGCGCACGGCGGTCCCTGGCGCGTCGGCGCACACGGGCGTGTTTGCGTTGTCGCGCCATTGCCGCTATAGTCCTCGGCGGCATCGCCACCCCCGGAGGAGCGGCGACTTGACACATTTCTTCGTGCGGCGGCGCTGGCAACCGGTGAGTCTCCTGCTGTTGCTGGCCGTGCTGCTGGGTCCGCTCGGCTGCTCGCTCTCGGACAGCTCCAGGAGCTCGTCGGACAGCTCGAAGAGCTCGTCGGACAGCTCGAAGAGCTCGTCGGACTCCTCCGCGAGCAGCTCCGCCTCCTCGAGCCCCGGCGACACTGCGTACTTCGACGACGTCCGGATCGCGACCGAGGCCTACGCGAAGTCGGGCGGGCCCTTCGACGCCTACCAGAAGAAGCTCGGCGATCTGGCGCGCGATCGTGGCGTCACCAACTGGGAAGAGAACCTCGGCACCTACGTGGCCATCGGCGAGGGGCTCGGCAGCGCCAAGGCGAGCTCCGGTCTGGTCGAGACCTTCAAAGACCGACTGGCCCCGCCAGGCAGCGTCAACAGTCCCGACAAGCGCTCCGCCATCCAGAAAGGCTACGAGTCCAGGAAGTGACGGGTCTGCTCCGGCCAAAACGAGCCACGCTATCTTCGAAGTGGCTGGTCGGTCTCCAGACGATTCAGCCAACCGACTTGGTCGTGGCCCTGCAATCGTTCTTCGGCGTGCTCCGCGAAATGAAGACAGAAGTCGCGATGACGAGCGCGCACCACCTCGCTGTCGGGAGAATCGCCGAGCTTCTCGAGACCGTATTGTCGGATGGTCTCGAGCAGGCAATAGCGAGGATAACTCCTGGTCGTGCACGGTTGCGGGGGCTGGCACCAAGCGTTGCCTGCCTGAGCGCCTCGACCGCCTTGGCAACGCCCGCCTCGTTCGCGAACTGGGCCAGCGCCGAGCAACTCCGCAACCCAATCACGGACCTTGGATTGACTCGGACCGACGAGCCGGACCACCCCAGGTGAAGCTGAATCCCACCGCGGGAGTCCCGCCTTGCTGCCCGCGCGCCACCTCGCTACCGACCGGAGTGGTGGGCGCAATCCAAGCTGAGGCGCCGAACTCTCCAGTCTGTGTCTTGCCCGTCGGGCCGATGAACATTGGTTCACTCGGACCCGCGGCGCCCGGTGTTCTTGTGGATGGCGGCACGCTGGCTCCTGGGCCTTTCCAGGATTCAGGCGGACGATTCAGGACGCCGAGAGCATCCTGTGCCTTCCGGCTCGCCATGATCACGTCGCCTTGTTGGCACGCCGCCTCAGCATGACGGACAAGTTCCTCCGCCTCACCTAGCCGGGACGGCTCTATGTCCCGTTTTCCTCTCAAGGCTCTCGCGAGCGCGCTCTGTGCGTCTCTCACTTCCGTGGCGCACGTGTCAGAAGCGTGGCTGGCTGGGAAGAGCCCCAACGCAGCGACAGCAAAACTGATCACCCCGACGAGCCGTGGTCCCATTACAAATAACGCTCCTCTCATCGAGGGCAGTGTTCATGCCAGATCAGATGTTGGATACGTCCGGAAGATGTTAACACTTTGAGCGGCCGGCTGGAGCAGGTCGCTGAGCGGCTGAACCAATGAGCGCCCCAGCCTATTGATTGCGGTCCGCGGCAAACAGGCCGCGATTCTCCACCCGCGAGGGCGGCGCCAGCACGACGACGAGCCACATCTTGCCCGGCGTCTCGAGCTTGGCGAACCCGTGGGGGTACTCGTAGCCCGCCGCGCGAATCGTACCCGTGAGAGTGAGCACCTCCCTCGAGTCGTAGCCGGTCCAGCCGTGATGGGCGAGCGCGACCGCTGGGCCGAGCACGAGCCGCATCAGCAGGAGCGCAAGCGCGGATCGCATAGGAGTCCTCCCGGAGCGAGCAAACCGGCCGCGGTGAATCGACTGTGGCCACGCGGCGTGAAGACTACCAGCTCGCCCTCCTGGGGCCGTTCACCGGTGGCGTCTTGAACGGTGACGAAGTGGGTCACGAGGATCAAGTTACCCCCGACCGGCACCGTCCCGAGGACCTCGTGGATCTGGCGGACGCGTGCGGCAATCTGGTCGGGCGCGCGCGGTCCGCCGAGAAGCGGCCACCAGGGCTCGGCGCGGCCGAACGCGAGCCGGGCGGTATCGAGGCAGCGGCACACTGGACTGGAAGGCACGTGCGCGATAGGAACTTCCCGTGCGCGGAAGACCTCGCCGATCTTCCGCGCCTGCTCGCGGCCTGCCTCGGTCAGGTTGCGCTGGGTCGAGCAGTCCTCGAGCCGAAACCCCGGGGGATCGCTGTCGGTGGCGTGTGCGTAGACCGGATAAAGGCCCTGGGTTGACGGAACACGCAGTCTCAGCACTGGCCTCCGACCGCGGGTTCTCGTGTCGCCCCCCATCTACGGCGCGGACAAACCGGCGTGTCAAGCCAATATTCTGCCGAGCACCCGCCTTCGAATTCGACTTCCCCGGACTCGAGCGATTGGGGGAGATCGCGCCATTCTTCGCGAAGACGGTCGCCAATCTCGGCTGGTATTAGGCGGCGGCCGCCGACGGAGATGACCCCGAGTCCAACGTAGTAGGACCGGCCGTCCGCGCGGCGCCCACGCCGGCGAACCGTCTCCTGGGTGAAGTCCGGGCGAACGAAAGGGGTCAGCGGCTGATCGGCCGCCAACCCTCGTTCTTCGTGGTGCGGGGGCTGGATTTGCAGGATGCTACCGTCAGTCGCGTGGAGGCGAGGCCAGCCCGGTGCTAGACTCGGCGCGGGTCGGGACCCTCGGCTTCCCCCAACAAAGGAGACTCGTCATGGCCCGCATTCCGATCGCTCCGCCCGGCATGAAGGATCAGCGCCCGCGCTACACGCTCGGCTGGCGCGTGGGCAACCACATCTACGTCGCGGGCCAGCTGCCGTTCGACAAGGATGGCAACCTCCTCGGCAAGGGCGACATCAAGGCGCAGACGCGCCGCATCTTCGAGCAGATCAAGATGATCGTGGAGGCGGGCGGCGGCAAGATGGACGACGTGGTGAAGGTCACCGTCTTCGTCACCGACATCCGGTATCGCGAGCCGTACGGCGAGGTGCGCTCGGAGTTCTTCGGGCCCAATCCGCCCGCCAGCACGCTGGTGCAGATCGGAAACCTCGCCATCCCCGACGCACTCATCGAGATCGAAGCCGTCGCGGCGCTCGACGGCTGAGGGCTCCCCATGACCAAGATGAACGACAGTCGGATCGCGCCGGTGTTCCAGATCCTGGCCGAGGACATCCACGCGCTCGGCGTGCGCACCGTGTTCGGGCTCATCAGCGACGACACGGCCGTCTTCGCCGTCACCCTCGACGGGCTCGGCGTCAAGTTCGTCGGCGCGCGGCACGAGAACAACGCCATCGCCATGGCCGAGGGCTATGCCTACGCTACCGGCGAGCTGGGCGTGGCCGTCATCGGTCGTGGGCCGGCGACGGCGAACGGGCTCCACGCCGCCGTGGCGGCCAGCCGCATGGGCTCGCGCGTGCTGGTGATCTACGGCGACGCCGCCGTCGGGGGCGGCGCCGTCAACGGCATCGGCCCCGACTACAAGGGCTTCAACGCGCAGGCCGTCCTGGGGGCCGCGGGACTCACCTGCTTCACGGCCGCCAGCGCGGCGACCGCGCGCCAGACCCTGGCCGACGCGGTGGCCGCCGCCAGTCGTGGAGCGCTGGCGGCGCTGCTCCTGCCCACCAACGTCCAGATGGCGAACGTGGAGGTCTGGGGGCCGGCCGCCGCGCGGCTCATCCCGGCCGGCGAGCCGGCGGCCGCCCGCCAGCAGTCCATCGACTCCGCCGCGGCGCTCCTGAGCCGGAGCCGGAGTCCCGTCATCGTGGCCGGCCTCGGCGCTCATCGAGCGGGGGCGAAGGAGGCGTTGCAGGACCTGGCGGAGAAGATCGGCGCCCTGCTGATGACCTCGGCCCGCGGCAAGGACATGTTCCACGGCCATCCGTACAACCTGGGCATTCTCGGATCGTTCTCCCACACGATGGGACGGCGCATGATGGACCAGGCCGATTGCGTGCTGGTGTTCGGCGCCGGGCTCAACTTCCTCACCATGAGCTTCGGGGCCTCCGTGCCTCCGGTCCCCATCATCCAGGTCGATACCGTGCGCGCCCACATCGGACGGTGGACCACGGCGGACGTGGCGGTGGTGGGCGACGCCCGGCGGGTGGCCGAGCAGCTGCTGGCCGCGCTGCCAGCCCGGCGCAGCTCCGAGAAGCCCTTTCACACTGCCGAGAACCTGGCCACCATCGCCGGCTTCGACATCGCCCGGGACTTCGAGGCGGCGCACACCCCCCGCACCGTGGATCCCCGGGCGCTCGGAGTCGAGCTCGACCGGCTGTTGCCCCGGGAGCGCAACGTCGTCTATGACGCGGGAAACTTCCTCGGCATCCTGCCCTACCTCACCGTGCCCACGCCCGGCCATCTGAAGATGACGAGCGAGTTCGCGTCGATCGGGCTCGGCTTCGGCACGGCGCTCGGCGTGGCGAAGGGACGCCCGCGTGTCCCCACCGTGCTGGTGATCGGGGACGGCGGCTTCCTCATGACCATGAGCGAGCTGGAGACGGTGAGCCGGGAAGACATCCCGCTGATCGTCGTGCTGATGAACGACTGCGCGTACGGGGCCGAGCTGCACTTCCTGGCCCTGCGCAAGCTCCCCGTCGGCAAGTCGGTGTTTCCGGACGTGGAGTTCGCGGCGGTGGCGGAGGCGTTCGGGTTTCAGGCGTACACGATCCGCAGCCTGGACGACCTGCGCGCGCTCGGACCGGTGCTGGGCAAGCCGGACGGCCCCATCCTTCTGGACTGCAAGGTCAACGCGGACATCGCCGCGCCCTTCATGGGCGAGTTCGCCGAGTTCGAAGCGCGACAGCACGGTTGATCAGGAGGGCCGGCCGCTCGGCGACTCGGTCATCGCGGCCGCGGCGATCTCGTAGGACCGCAGGCGGGCCGGCTGATCGTAGATGTGCGACACGACCATCAGCTCGTCGGCCTGCGTGCGCTCCACGAACTCGCGCATCTCCGCGGCCACGGTGCCCGGCGCGCCGACGAACGAGACGCGCGACCGCCGGAGCGGATCGCCGGCATCGCGCAGGTCGCGCTCCCACTCCTTCGACGGCGGCGGCAGCTGGATCGGCCGACCGGAGCGCAGGGCGGCGAACGACTGGCGCCCCGACGAGGCCAGGAACCGCGCCTCGTCCTCGGTGTCCGCCGCCACCACGTTCACCCCCAGCATCACGTACGGAGCGGCCAGCTGGGCCGAGGGCCGGAAGCGCTCCCGATAGATGCCGATCGCCTCGAGGAGCATCGCGGGCGCGAAGTGCGAGGCGAAGGCGAACGGCAGACCCAGCGCCGCGGCCACCTCGGCGCCGAACGTGCTGGACCCGAGAATCCAGATGGGCACCCGCAGGCCGGCGCCGGGCACCGCGTGCACGGCCTGCCCCGGTCGCGGGTCGGCCAGGAACTCCATCACCTCGAGCACGTCGTTGGGGAAGTTGTTGGGATCGACGCGCAGTGTGCGCCGCAGGGCGAACGCGGCGGCCTGGTCCGTGCCCGGGGCGCGCCCCAGGCCGAGATCGATGCGCCCGGGGAACAGCGCCTCCAGCGTGCCAAACTGCTCGGCCACCTGCAGCGGCGCATGGTTCGGCAGCATGATGCCCCCGGCGCCGATCCGGATGCGCGAGGTGCCGGCCCCCACGTGGCCGATGAGCACGGAGGTGGCCGCGCTGCCGATCCCGGGCATGTTGTGATGCTCGGCCAGCCAGAACCGCCGGTAGCCCAGCTGCTCCGCGTGCTGCGCCAGCCGCAGCGAGTGGCGGAAGGCCTCCGCCGGCGTGCCGCCCTGAAGGATGGGAGCGAGATCGAGAACCGACAGTATCAATCAGCGGCCCCGAGGTTCGGAGTCGGCTTCTCGACCTCGAGACCCGCCGCCACCCCTGGACAACCGGCCCGCTCGATCATCTCCCCTTCCTCACCTCTTCCATCGTCGGCCCCCCTTCCACGGGTTTGCAAGATTTTAGCGCCGAAGTTAAGAATTGGAAGGCGCGCTGGCGGGACAATCCACGGACATCTCGGCGGCACGACATCGGTGTGGGGCGTGCCGAATGGCGTCGCCGGGACGATGTCGATATGGCGATGGCTAGCGACCAAACGAGCGTCGGAATGGCCTCGAAGCGATCAGACATCCCGGTCCCAGGCTTGTCAAAGACGATCAGGCGCGAGAACGAGGCGAGCCGGCGCATCATGCGCGCCTGCGCCGGGTTCTGCCACTGAGCCTCCACGTGCGACACGAAGCCCGGCACCCAGACGACGTCCAGCGGTCCGCTGCCGATCACCTGATAGGCGATGTGGGTGTCGCCGCTCTTGGCGTAGCGAGTTTCGGGAACATCGGCCATGGCCGTCCCTCCTCAGACGCAGCCCACCGACCGAGCTGGTTATAGTTAGATCTCAGGCGGTACGCACTCGTGCGACATGCTTTGCCAGCAAGTCGTTGATAAGCGATTGGTAGCCCAATCTTCGTCGCTTCGCTTCCCGGCGGACCGCAGCGAGAACCGCCGGGTCGATCCGAATCGCGATCAGTCGCCGGGGCTCGGCGCCCAACGGTGGCCGTCCTACCCGACGCATCGCCCGGAGCTGCGCCGCAGAGGCCTCTGGAATCTCCGAGAAGTCAATCCCCCGACGCCGCCGCGTAGGCCGCACGCTCTTTGCGGCTCGCCCGGCGCGCGCTGATGATACGGATGCTCTCGTCATCGTCTCGCCTCCTCACGGTATAGGCGACGATGAGCACGCGGCCCGTCACGGCGCGGCCCAATCGCAGGAATCGTGATTCCTTCTCAGAATGACTCAGATCCTGGCCGTCGTCCGCTAACCCCCTCGTCCTTCATGGTTGCGGGGGCCCGCAATCACCGAAATCGACTCGGCTCAACTTCGAGGTGGGTGTCATCTGACTGCCAACCCTTGTGTCCGGGCTTGCCGGTCGGTTCGTCGACGAGGCTGAAGGTTCGCTGCTTAGGTCGGGTCGGCGGCGCGCAACCGCTTCGCTAGCGCCTGCAGGAGCTTCCATCCGGTGGCGCCGTTCCGTTCGACCAGCGGGCGAAACTCCCAGAACGTGAGCCCGTAGCAAATCAGGTCGGTCGCCGCGGTTACCGTGGCCGAGCGGGGACCACCGTCGATCAGGGCGATCTCGCCGAAGTAATCACCCGGTCCCAGGGTGGCGAGATCGACGCCTTTGCGCGAGACCGTGGCCTCCCCGGAGTCAATGAGGAAGAAGGCGGCGCCCCCGGAGCCCTCCATGATGACGGTCTCGCCCTTCTTGAAGGGACGTTCCTTGAGCAGACGGGCGATTTGCTCGACCTGCCTCCGGTCCATGTCGGCGAAGAGCTGGACGCGCCGGAGGGCGGCCACGGGGTTGCGCGGAGGCGGGCCGGGCGGTGGTGCCTGGCTGTGCGCCTTTCCGGTGGTGACGGCACGGCACTGGAGGAGGTAGAGCGCTCCATCCTGGAACGCCCATTCGATGTCACGCCGTGGGCCGTAGACCTTCTCGCAGTGCAGGGCGAGCTCGCCCAAGGCCGCGAGCTCGGCGTCGCCGAGGCAGAGCTGGTTCACCTGCGCGGGTGGCAGGTGCTGCTCGAAGGTCCCCCCGTTCGGGAGCGAGCGGATCGCGATGCGCTTGCGCCCGACCTTGCGCTCCAGCACTTGGCCGGAGCGGTCGAGGCGGAAGTGGTCCGGGACGACGAGGCCGGCAACCACGGCTTCACCGAGGCCCCAACTCGCTTCGATCAGGCGCTCATCGGCGCCGGTGACCGGGTGTTCGGTGAACATGACCCCGGCGACGGTGGGGTTGAGGAGCGTCTGGACGACGACGCCGACGCTCGGCCGGGTGAACAGGCCGACACGCTGGCGGTAGGTGATGGCCGAGTCCGAGTTCGCAGACCACCAGACCTCGCGGACGGCGCCGGGAACATCAGCCGCCGAATGGACGTTGAGCACGCTGAGGTGCTGGCCGGCGAAGCTCGCCGCCGCGCCGTCTTCGTCGACGGCTGACGACCGGACGGCGAACGGGGGCGGCAGGGCGGCGATCGCCTTCGCCACCTGTTCAATCGCCTTGCTCTCCCCCGAGGCAACGGACTCGACCAAGTCGCCCGAAAGGGCCACGCCGGGCGGGACCGGGAGGCCCTGGCGCGCGGCGTCGCCGAGCCCCACGGCCTTCGACCCGTAGAGCGATGTCTCGCGCGCCTTCGCGAGGGAGACGACCTTTTTCACCCGAGCACCGTGACCTCGCCCGCGTCCCCGTCGACGCGGACCAGGACGCCGTCGGCGATGCGTTCCGTCGCCTCGCGGGTCCCGACGACGCCGGGGATGCCGTACTCGCGCGAGACGATCGCCGCATGCGAAAGGAGGCCGCCGTTGTCGGTGACGATCCCGCCGAGGAGCGGGAGCAGGATGTTGAAGGCCTCGGTCGTCGACTCGGTGACCAGCACGTCGCCCTTGCCGATCCGGCCGAACTCGGAGGGGCCGGAGACGCGGCGCGCGGGCCCTTCGTAGACGCCCTTGCTCGCCGCCAGCCCGTAGAGAACCCTCTCCTCGTTCTGCGCCTCGGAGCTGCCGAAGAGGTGGCCCAAGGCGATGAAGGTCGCGCGCATGAGGCGACCGGCCGATGGGGGCAGGGTGGCGAGGTCGAGGGGGGGCGGCTCGGGCGGGCCAAGCAACGGCGGGACGTCTTTGGCGGTGTAGGTCGTGCGGTATTCGGCGCGCTCGGCCAGCTCGTCCGCAGACGGGCCACCGGTGCCGGCGACGAGCGCGCACATCTCGTCGAGGCGGGCGTCCAGCATCTGCTGGGGAGTGGCGATGCGGCCGCGGCTCGCGACCCGCCGGCCCGCCGCAAGGGCGGCGCGCCGCATGAGGCCCGACGCCCAGATGTCACTGTACACGCCACGCTCGTCGCGGAGACGGTAGGTGAGGCGGGCCTCGCCGAGCAGCTCGTCGAACTCGGCCTGGTGCGCCGCGGGGACCTGGGCGCGGACTTCAGCAATGCGGGCGTCGACGTCCGAGGACCCCCTGGCTTCTGCGGACACGGCGATGCGGATGGCTCTGAGGAGCGCGTCCGGCATTTCGAGCGCCGAGGGCTCGGCGATGTCGAAGCCGTCGATGAGGCGGTTGCCGACCAAGTCGAGGTAGCCGGACACCGCCGCGCCGGCTTCGTCCCCGAGCCCACGGAGGCCCGCGAGCACCTGTGCGGGATCGCCGTCGGATGCTAGGACCTCACGCGCAGCGGGGTCCTGGGCGAACGCCCGCTTCAGGCGCTCCATCTGGTCGGAGCCCCCCGCAGACACCACTGCCGAACCGCGCATCAAGCCCAGCAGCTCGGACGGCGGCAGGCCCGTCCAGTCCCCAACGTGCGCGAGGAAGTCTCCCGTCGGGAGCACGGCACCGGCCGTGAAGCGCATGTGCTGGGTGATCATGGCCGAATGGTGGTCGCGGCAGCGCGTCAGGTAGTCGACCAGCTCCGCGTCGGAAAGAGCGTCCGGACTGACCGCCTGCAGCTCCCGGTGCCTGGCAATGGAGGACGGCTTGCAATTCTCGTCCCACTCGCGAAGCTGCTCCCGCCAGAGCTTCTGCGCGAAGACTTGTTCAGCGCGCTGGTAGCGCTCCGGGACTTCGGCGTCCGGAGCCGGCAGCATCTGGTTGTAGCCGAAGCCGTTGACGTAGGCGATCTGGAGGCCGTCGATGAGCATCCCGTAGAAGCGGGCGAAGTCGTTAGTGCCCGTCTTGAAAGAGGGGGGATGCGTCTCCTGGAAGTAGCGCGTCATCGGGCGCGGGAGGTGCACAGCGTCTTGCTTCCAGGTTCCTGGCCCTGGTGCTTCAAAACGGAGTTCGATCGGAGTGCCTGACGCACCCATGGCGGTCCCTCTCTCTGGAACGGCCCCGCAGATCTCGCGGCGCCGCTGGCGATTATTCTCTTTTCGGAGCGGTGGGCAAGCGGCCCGTTCAGGCTGCCCGGCACGGACTATACAGCCAAAAGGGGATCAGTAGCCAGTCACACGGGCCGTGGGAGGCTGATTGGCCGGGGACTTCCGCAGGAACCTGGCGCCCTCCGTGAAGCGCCCGCGTTATCCCCGCCAATATCCGAGCGTGTCAGACCGCATCAGCATCAGTTCCCTTCCGTGCGGGTGCCCCGAGCGCGTGGCGATGGCAGTATTCCGTAATCATTTGGGATTCGAAGCGCTATCGCGGAGTCTAACTGGGCTACGGCCACGCCTCGTTGAGCATCACGTTGGCGAGCATTACGTTGGCGGACTCCCGCTGGGCAGCTGGTCGGCAAGGGTGAGATCCAACCGCGTTCACCGCACGGCGGCCGGGGTCGCGACCCGCTCGACGCGGGCGAAGCTGCTCAGCCGGAGCCAGGTCGGGAAGCCGCGGACGAGGGACGGTGACCCTTCGAGCCAGATCGAGCCGGCACGGAGCGCTGCGGCCAGGGGGACGTCGCCCATCCACACCCGGGTGAGCGTCTTCAGATCCGCGGTCACGACGACGTCGACCGGGAAGCCGGGGTCCTTCAGACAGAGATCGACCTCCGACCGGGCGAGGAGGAGCCACCACGTCCGCGAGCACCGCATGGTGGCCGGCGCGCCGCGGAAGTCGAAGCGGACGACGACCCGCGCTCGTCGCGCGCTGCACCGGCGTCGCCGACGTCCGGGCCGCCGTGCGGTTCGCCCGCGAGCGGCAGCTGGTTGTCGCCGTGCGCGGCGGCGGCCACAACGTGGGCGGCACCGCGACGTGCGACGGCGGCATCGTCATCGACCTATCCCCGATGAAGGGCCTCCGGGTCGATCCCGTCACGCGGACCGCGCAGGCGCAGCCTGGGCTGCTCTGGGGCGAGGTCGACCGCGAAACCCAGGCCTTCGGCCTCGCCACTCCGGGCGGCATCGTGACCCACACCGGGATCGGAGGTCTCACCCTCGGCGGGGGCCTGGGCTGGCTCATGCGCCGCTACGGGCTCACCATCGACAACCTGCTCTCGGCGGACGTGGTCACCGCGGACGGGGAGTTCCTGCGTGCCAGCGCCGACGAGCACCCCGACCTCTTCTGGGGTCTTCGCGGCGGCGGCGGCAACTTCGGCGTGGTGACGTCGTTCGAGTATCGCCTGCATCCGGTCGGCCCGACCGTCCTCGCCGGCGTGTCCCTCTACCCTGCCGCCAGGGCGCGCGAGGTGCTCGCCTCCTACCGGGAGTGGGTGGCGACGGCCCCCGACGAGCTGATGACCATTGTCGTGCTGACCACGGCCCCGGCCGCCCCGTTCCTGCCGGCGTCGGTCCACGGGCAGCCCGTCGTGATCATCGGCGTGTGCTACGCCGGCTCGCTCGACGAGGGCGAGCACGCGATCGCTGGACTGCGCCGGATCGGCCCGCCGCTGGCCGACACGATCCGCCCGGCGCCGTACGTCGGGCACCAGGCCCTGCTCGACCCCGGGGTGCCGCACGGGCGCGGGTATTACTGGAAGTCGGAGTACGTGGCGGCGCTCAGCGACCCGCTGATCGCGACGCTGGCCGAGCACGCCTGGCGTGCGGCCACCCCGGAGTCGTACACGATCATCTTCCATCTCGGCGGGGCCGTCGCGAGGGAAGATCCCGAAGCCTCGGCGTTCGAGGACCGGCGGGCCGGGCACGCGGTGAACATCGACGCGGTCTGGTCCGACCCCGAGCGGGCGCCGGCCTGCATGGCGTGGACCCGGAATTTCTGGGAGGTGATCCGCCCGTACTCCACCGGCCGTGTCTACGTGAACTTCCTGGGCGAGGAGGGGCAGGACCGAGTGCGGGCCGCGTACGGGGACAGAAAGTACGAGCGGCTGCGCGCGCTCAAGCGGACCTACGACCCGACGAACCTGTTCCGTCTCAACCAGAACATCCGGCCGTAGACGCCCCGGGGACCCCTGACCCCCTATCGTTCGTGCTCCCGGACGTGGATTTGCGCAGAATGTTACACGCAGACGGAACGCAGGCGGTCCGGTGTATGCCATTGGCGACATCGCCAAAGCTCGCGCGGACTCGACGGCAAAAAGAGAGACGCGCTGCTTCGCCTGGCTGTATGCTTGCTGCCGGCAATCGGCTGGGAATATTGAATTCACCGCGACTTCGTTCGCAGTAGCCAGCATGGCTGACACCGGTGTCTCGGGCCGGGAGGCGCCTGCTACGCGCCCCTTCGGCCTCGTGGACCTCGACGCCCGAGCCCTTCGCGGGGAGAAGTGGCTCTGCATGTCTGGCATCGCCGCCGTGCTCGTGGTGGCCTCGACGTTGTTCTTTTACGCTCACCCCTTGGCCGACGACTTTGCCCGCGCCTACAAGGGCCGCACGCAGGGTGTCGTCTCCGCCACGATCCTCGAGTACTTCACCTGGACCGGTCGTTGGGCCTCGACCGGCCTGGACTACTTCCTGACGTCGTCGTTCGACCTCGTGCGGCTCTATCCGCTGCTGTTGATGATCAACCCCGCGCTGCTCGCCGGTGGGCTCTACCTGCTCCTGCTGGCCGCGGGGATCGGTACCGCCCGCGGCCAGCGCCTCGCCTTGACCGCCGCCGCGCTCGCGCTCTACTGGGCGGGAATGCCTCACCCGGGAGAGAGTATCTATTGGCTGACCGGCGGCGACAGCACGTTCGCCGGGCTCAGCGTATCGCTGCTGCTGCTGGCCGGCCTCCTTCGGCAGCCGGCGCCGACGATGCACGGCTCGGTCGCCATCGGCGCAGGATTGAGCCTGCTGACGGTGCTGGCCACCGGGTTCCACGAGCTCTTCGGCCTGCTGGTGTGCATCGTCCTCGTCGGCGGGGCGCTCCGAGCGTGGCTCGCACGCGATCCGCGCCGCTGGATCTGGGCGGTCTGTGTGGTGGCCGCGCTCGTCGGGTTCCTGGTCGTGTATCTCGCCCCGGGCAACGCCGTGCGCCGAGCCGAGTTCCGGCTCGCGGGAAAGCTCGACGTCGCGCTCCGGTTGACGGTCACGCAAGGCATCCGGGACGTCATATCTTGGGTGCTCGATATCCGGCTGCTGATGGGCACGGCGTTGCTGCTGATGTTGGCGCCGCAGGCCCTGACCGGGCTCCGGCCCGGGCGCGACGGCACCGCACGAGACGTGGTGATCGTCGCGCTGACGTGGGTCGTGGCCCTCGTCGCGGCCTACGCGGCGGGGAGTTGGGCGATCGGTATCAACATGCCCGCCCGCACGCGGAACGGCATCTATCTGGTCTTCCTCGCGGGGTGGTTTTGGGTCCTCGTGATGCTGGCCCGGCTGATCGCCATGCGGGAACATCCACGCCTGGGCGTGCGGCCGCTGATGTGCCGGGTGGCCGCCGTGATCTTCGTCGTCGCCATGCTTCTGACCGGCAACACGTGGAAAGCGCTCGGAGACCTGCATCGGACCGCGCCTGTCTACAGCAAGGCGATGCGGGACCGGTGGCGATCGCTCGAGGCCGCGCAGGCGCGCGCCGAGCAAGACGCGGTGGTGGAACCGCTACCGGCCCGGCCGCAGTTGTACATCAGCTATTTCGAGCTCCGCCAGGACCCCGCCTATTGGGAGAACTGGAGCGTCGCCCACTACTTCGGCCTCCGCTCCGTGCGGCTGGGCGGCACCAACAAGGAAAATCGTTGAAGGTCGCTTTGGCGCTCTTCGGCTCTCGTCGGCAGTGATCAGGATGCCGGCTTCGGCTGAAGCGTCCGAACAATGGCATCGGCCATGGCGTCCGCCTCCTCGTCGAGCAAGCGGGATCCCGCCTCCGGGCTGGCGGCGGGGCTGCGCGGTCCGGAGGAGCGCTTGCCCTTCATCGATCGATTCGACTCCGGTGGCCCTTGCATCGCCTCCCACGAGCTCCGTCGGATCCTGCGTTTGCGGTCACGAGCAGCGTGTCGAGAGGCGCCCGGCTAGATGCCCAGCGCCTCGACCACGAGCCGCCCCAGCTCCCGGCGGAGCTTCTCGCGTACGCGCGCGTGGGACCGGCTCCGGTTCAGATTGCGTAGCTCGAACGGATCGGTCTCGAGATCGTACAGCTCGTCG
>DATFYA010000061.1 GCA_035315345.1 Candidatus Methylomirabilota bacterium | reverse complement strand
CGACGAGCTGTACGATCTCGAGACCGATCCGTTCGAGCTACGCAATCTGAACCGGAGCCGGTCCCACGCGCGCGTACGCGAGAAGCTCCGCCGGGAGCTGGGGCGGCTCGTGGTCGAGGCGCTGGGCATCTAGCCGGGCGCGACGATCTCGATGAGGGCCTGCTAGAGGGACGAGATGGTCGAACCGGGCCCGCCGAAGAAGCAATAGTCGCACAGCCGGTAGCGGTTGCCGTCCATGTCCTCTATGGGGAATGGCAGATCGTCGCGCACCTCGTCGGCGTAGACGTAGCGGGAGCGGTGCTGCGCGTTCTGGCACGGCTTGTCGGCGCGATGGAACTTCGACCAGCGCCGCACGACGAGATCGCCCCGGTACGAGTACTGGTCGGTGGCGTCGTCCAGGGCGATCTGCGGGTTCTTGACGTCGTAGCGCCACCTCATGAAGGCACCCGGGGCCAGCGGGGCGCCGAGCTGTAGGCGGATGGTCTCGTTCAGCAGCTCCGTGGCGAAGGGGCCCAGCGCGCGATACACGCGACAGCCCACCGCGAAGCGTGTCACCTGCGACCCCACCGCCGCCGGGGCGAACACCAGTCGCGGACGGTTCGCCGCCACCGCGTCGTCGCTCAAGAGCACGCTGCCCGAGTCCAGGTCCACCACCGTCCAGCGAACGCGCAGGAAGGGATCGCCGGGAAGCGCCTCGAAGGGCAGGCGCACCTCGTAGCGCAAGTTGCGGCCCGCGAAGGTCCGCGGGATGGAGCGCAGACCGCTCAGCTGCGGGGGCGGCGCTTCCAGCCGCGAGCTGATCCCCATGAAGATGCCGGTCGGGTGGATCTCGAACCGCTCGATCGCGAAGCGAGTCGGGGGATCGCCGAAACGGCGCACCAGCGGCGTCGGGCCCTCCGGATTCAGGTCCGAGCTGGCGATACCGCCGGTGATGTTCCGCGCGATCTCGGAGATGAGCGCCTCCACCGCGAACGTCACGAATCCGAGGGTGATGGCTCCGAGCAGGCCTTCGACGAACACCTGCACCCACCACGACCGATCCACGTCGACCTCGGGCTCGGTCGGGCTGAACCAGAGCGCGCGCCAGGTCCGCGGCTTTACCACCATGGTCTTCTTCGCCAGCGGAATGAAGGCGCCGGGCCGGCTGTACACCATGTGAGGCAGGACCGCGAGGGTGAAGTTGACCGCGCCGCCCGTCTTGCTGGCACGGCCGCTGACGCGGAACTGCCCCTCCTCGCAGGCGATGTCGAGCGATTCGAGGGTGGCGTCGTATTCGTCGATCTGGTCCTGAACTCGTTGCCGGGCCGCGCCCATCATGCTGCTCACCGCATGCGGATTGATCACCACCGCGATGTCGTCGCTGACGCCGGCGAAGTTGTCCAGCTGTGCGGGATCGCCGGTCGTCGAGAAGGTCCCGGTGTCCACGTCGAACCCGAGCAGCAGCGCGCCGTCCACGACCTTGAGGGCGATGGTCGTGAACGCCGCGCTTGCGAAGGGACCGAGAAAGCCGAAGTCGATCACCGGGAACAGGAGATCGCCGACGGCGGCTTGCAACCAGGTCTCCACCTGCGTGGTGAAGCTCACGTCGTGGAAGAACGCCTGCGCGGCGTCCGAAAACGCGGTTCCGCTCACCACGTCGAATTGCCAGTCGACGAGCCGGTAGTCCTCGGCCTCTGCCGAGAGAAAGACGGTTCCGCCGATCGATGACGAGGTGGCGGTGACCCGCAGGTCGGCCTGCCATTGGACGGTGCGCGATTCGCCCGGTCCCACCGGAAGCAGCCGCACCCCCAGGGTGCCCCAGCCATTGAACCGCAGCAGGGCGTGCGCCGGATCGGTGTCCGAAAAGACGACCTCCGGGGACGGGAAGAAGAGGTTGACGCTGCCGCGCGGTCCGGTCAGCGGACCGAATGAGCGGACGATGGCGTGATCAATCTGGCCGGCGCGATAGGCGGTCAGCAGGGCCGCGGCGAGCACACGGTCGCGAATGGTGATCGCGGCGGCGAAGCCAGCGTGGGCAGGCATGGCGATCAGAAGAGGTGGCGGAGGAGGTCCATAGAAACCGGGGACTCTGGTGCACCAGAGAGTCTGAATCGAACACGTCGCGCGTGGCGAGTGAACTCTTCAGTGTTCTTTCGCGCGTTCATAAGAGACGCGACATCCAATCTCCAGAAACCTCCCCCGCCGGATAGGCACTGTAGCACCGGGTCGGAGGGCCGGCAACGTGCACCCGCGACGAGAGCACTCCGGATCCGCCTCGGGACCGTATAATCCGGACCATGCGCTGCCGGCTGAAAGCGTAGGCGGGGGCGGGGCGCCTCTCGGCGGCCCTCGCGCAGCTGGCCGTCGATCCGGCCTGGGAGCATGCGTTCGTCGTCGCATTCCTCTCCCGCTGGGGTGAGGCGATCGAGCGACGACAGAGCCGCCGGCATCGGTCCGGCCGCTGAGCCGCCGCCGTGGTCGATGCTATACTGCGCCGGGTACTTCGAGCGCGCGGACTCGAGGATCGGTATCATGAGATCAAGCGACTCTCGTGACGAGCACCTGATGCTCGATCACGACCTGCCGACGACGGCAGGCGACGTCGTCGCGTTGCAGAGGACGCGCGCGGCGCGGCGGATCCCGCTCGCGGAATATCTCGCGCTCCTCGCGCGTCTCGGGTCGCCGGAGCTCGCGAGACTCCGATCGCGGCGCGGGCCGGCGGAGCCGCCCTTCCGTCTGGCGCCGATGACCCGCGCGTGGCGGGATGAGGCCCCCTCACCCTGACCCTCTCCCCCGGCGGGGGAGAGGGGAGGCCTCCGACGCGGACCACCAAGCGCGCGGCCTGGTGCTGGCGCTCACTCCGGGTGGGGGACTCGTGCTGCGCGAGGATGGCGACGCCGCACCGCTCGAGGCGGCGGTGGCCGAGCGGATCCGGGGGGCCTTCGCTCGCGGGGCCGGGCACGGCCTGCTCGACATGGGAGCGGCCCTCGCCGACGCGCCACTGCCCCCCGTTCTCGCGTTCTGGCGCGACGTCGGGCGCACGTTCGTGGGGCATCTCTGCGCCCTGCCGGATCTCGAGGCCCATCGCAAGCGCCTGAGCGTGCCGTTTCCCGACCGGGACATGGCGGCGCGGTTGCTCGGCGCGCCGCCGATGCCGGGGGGTGAGTACCTGGGGCTGGGCACGCTCGCGGCCCGGTGGGACGACCTTCACGCGGCGTGCCGCCACGAGCTGGCGGAGTTCGACGGGACGGTCGAGGCGTACCTCCAGTCCCGGAGCGGCGCGTGGCACCTGGTCGGACGCGTGCACTTCCACCTGGCGGAGAACCGCGCGGACGCGTCGGCGCCGTTCGCCTTCCTCGCCACCTACACCACGCGGCTCGGCGCGCGCGGCAAGCCGCGACATCGCCCGCTCGGCGAGGCCATCCGCGAGTACGCCGGCGCGGGCAACCGCCCGAAGCTTCTCGCGCTCCTCGAGCCGGTGCAGCGCGCGGCGGCGCGGAGCGAGCTGCTCCGCGACCTGGTCGACTCGGGCGACGTGTACCGGCCGCTCGCGCTCACTCCCGACGAGGCGTACCGATTCCTGAAGGGCATCCCGGTCTTCGAGGAGTCGGGCGTGGTCGTGCGGGTACCGGACTGGTGGTCGGCGCGGCGACCGCCGCGCCCGCAGGTCCAGGTGACCGTCGGCTCGAAAGTGCCGGGTGGCTTCGGGACCGACGCGCTGCTCGACTTCGACGTGCGCGTGACGCTCGACGGCCAGACGCTCACCGACGCCGATCTGGAGCAGGTGGCCGCGTCGACCCAGGGGCTGGCGCTGATCCGCGGCAAGTGGGTCGAGCTCGACCCGGCGCGGCTCCGGGAGGCTCTCGAGCACTGGAAGAAGGTCAAGGCGGCCGCGGGAGCCGACGGGCTCGGCTTCATCGAGGGCATGCGCCTCCTCTCCGGCGCCGCGCTCGACGACGGCGCCGCCGCCGCGCCGCCGCCGGAGGCGGCCGAGTGGTCCCAGGTGACCGCGGGCCGCTGGCTGCAGGACGCGCTCGACGGCTTGCGCGGCCCCGGCGGTCTCCGCGAGGCGCCGCTACCGCGCGATCTCCGCGCCGAGCTGCGCCCCTATCAGCGCGTGGGGGTGCGCTGGCTCGCGCTGCTGCAGCGGCTCGGGCTCGGGGCGTGCCTGGCCGACGACATGGGCCTCGGCAAGACGCTCCAGGTGCTGGCCCTCCTGCTCGCCCGGAGAGAACGTCCCGACGGCCCGGCGCCCGAGCGGCACGCTGCGCTCCTGGTGGTGCCGGCCTCGCTCATCGCCAACTGGAAAGCCGAGATCGAGCGGTTCGCGCCGTCGCTCCGCGTCGCGGTCGCCCATCCGTCGATGGCCGAGAAGCCGATGGAGGAGATGACGGCGGAGGATGCGGCCGGCGCCGACCTCGTGATCACCACGTACGGCTTCGTCCACCGCCTGCCGTGGGTCGCGCAGGCGCAATGGCCACTCGTGGTTCTCGATGAGGCGCAGGCGATCAAGAATCCCGGCACCCGGCAGACGCGCGCGGTGAAGGCGCTCAGGGCGCGCAGCCGCATCGCGCTCACCGGCACGCCGGTCGAGAACCGCCTGGGCGATCTCTGGTCGCTCTTCGACTTCCTGAACCCGGGGCTCCTCGGCTCGGCCCGCGCGTTCACGTCGTTCGTCAAGCAGCTCGGGGAGCGGCCCGGCGGCTACGCGCCGCTCCGCGAGCTGACGAGACCGTACATCCTGAGGCGGCTCAAGACCGATCGGCAGATCATCGCCGACCTGCCGGAAAAGACGGAGATGCGCGCCTACTGTGGGCTGACGAAGCTCCAGGCCGTGCTCTACCAGCAGTCGGTGCGGCATCTCGCCGCAACGCTCGAGCGCGTCGCGGGGATCGAGCGCCGGGGCGCGATCCTCGCGTCCCTCATGCGGCTCAAGCAGATCTGCAATCACCCGTCGCACTGGCTCAAGGACGGTGCGTGGGCACCCGAGTCGAGCGGCAAGTTCGGGCGGCTCCGCGAGCTGGCCGAGGTCGTCGCCGACAAGCAGGAGAAGGCGCTGGTCTTCACCCAGTTCCGGGAGATGGCCGAGCCGTTGGCCCGCTTCCTCGAGGGCGTGTTCGGACGGCCCGGTCTGGTCATGCACGGATCGACGCCGGTGCGTGAGCGCCGGGAGCTGGTGGAGCGCTTCCAGGACGACGCGAGCGCGCCGTTCTTCGTTCTCTCGCTGAAGGTGGGCGGCACCGGCCTGAACCTGACCGCGGCGTCCCACGTGATCCACTTCGACCGCTGGTGGAACCCCGCGGTGGAGGACCAGGCCACCGACCGCGCGTTCCGTATCGGGCAGAAGCGCAATGTGCTCGTGCACAAGTTCCTCTGTCGCGGCACGGTCGAGGAGCGGATCGACGCCATGATCGGCGAGAAGCAGCGCCTGGCGCGCCAGGTGCTCGAGGCCGACGGCGTGGCGATCCTGACCGAGCTGAGCGACGCCGAGCTGCTCCGCGTCGTGGCCCTCGACTGGAAGAGCGCGCTCGAGACGTGATGGCGCGCGACCCGAAGGCGGCGTTCGACCGGTGGCGCGCGAAGGCGGCCGAGTCCTCGTTCACGGGCTGGTCGCGGTGGCCGAGCTACGTGTCCATCGCCGACCGCCGGCTCGTCGGCGAACGGCACGCGGCCGAGCTGCGACGGGAGGGACGGAGGCTCGCGCCGGTGGTCCCGAAGACCCGGAGCCGCGTGCTCGCCCGCACCTTCTGGGGACGCGCCTGGTGCGACAACCTCGCCGCGTATGCCACGCTGGCCAACCGGCTCGAGCGCGGGCGGCGCTACCTGCGGAACGGGCTCGTCATCGATCTGCAGATCCAGTCGGGCGCCGTCGTCGCGCTCGTGAGCGGATCGGACGTCTACGAGATCCGCGTGGCGATCAAGCCCATGCCCGCCTCGCGCTGGAAGGCGCTGGTGAAGGGCGCGGCGGGTAGGATCGAGTCCGTCGTCGAGCTGCTCGCCGGGCGCTTCGACGAGGGAGTGATGGCCCACGTGTGCCACCAGGGGACGGGGCTGTTCCCGGTGCCGGCGGAGATCTCCTATCGCTGCACGTGCCCGGACGGCTCGGGTGGCGGCTGGCTCTGCAAGCACGTCGGGGCCACGCTCTACGGGGTGGGCATTCGCCTGGACGAAGATCCGGAGCTGCTCTTCCGTCTGCGCCGGGTGACTGCCACCGACCTCGTGACGCATGCGACCGAGCGCCTCACGACGGAGTCGTCCGGGAAGAGCGGCCGACGCTCCATCGCCTCCGATCAGCTCTCGTCGGTGTTCGGGATCGAGCTGGACGCCGCGTCTCGCGAGGGTACCCGGCCGCCGAGAGCCCGCTCTCGCCGTTCGGCCGGGACTGGCCGAAGCCAGTCGCGGCGGCCGGCGCGCCCGAGCCGGAGGGACTGACCGGCCCGCGCCCTCGGCCCTACTTCGTCGCTCCGGAGCGGCCGGTCGCCGCTCGCTGCTTCGACATGCCGTCCAGCAGGGCCTGCACCGAGACGATCTTCGGGCGTGCCTTCATCTCTTGAAACAGAAGGAGGGCCCGGCGGTACAGCGCCTCGGCCTCGTCCAGCTGGCCGCGCGCGCTGTGAACCTGCGCGAGGTCGACGGTATCGATGGCCTGCTCGTACGTGTGGCCCAGCGCCTCATGGGTCGCGAGCGCTTGACGGTAGAGGCGATCGGCCTCGGCAAGATCGCCGCGAGCCCGATAGACATCGCCGAGGCTCCGCTGGGTATCGGCCAGGCCTGCCTTGAAACCCAGGCGCTCCAGGATCTCCAGCGACCGGCGCTGCAATGCCTCCGCCTGCCCGGGGTCGCGCCGAGCGAGAGCAACGTCCCCGAGGCCGCGATACATCTCCGCCATGCCTTCCGGGCTTCCGGTGGCGTGGTACAGCTCCAGCGCCTTGCGGTACAGCGACTCGGCCTGGTCGAGATCGCCGCGATCCTTCGATACGAGCCCGAGGCCGTGGTACGGCAACGCCATGACCATCCTGGCGCCCTGGGTCTGGAAGATCTGCAAGGCCGTGCGATGGGAGATCTCGGCCTGGTCGAGATCGCCGCGGAGCCGGTATACGTTGCCCAGGCTCCCGTGCGTCAGGCCCGCGTTCACCTGGGCGCCCGCCGCTTCTGCGGTTTGCAAGCCCTTTCGGTACATCGTCTCGGCCTGATCCAGCTCTCCCCGGTCCCGGTACCGGTGGCCCAGGCGGTGGTAGCCCTGGGCCATCCCGATCTTGTAGTCCAGGGCTTCGTTGATCTTCAGAGCCTCGCGGACCATGGCTTCCGCCTGCCCCGGGTCACCACGGGTCTCCAGCACCGCGCCAAGCGCCGCGTAGCTCTGGGCCATGCCCATCGTGAAGCCGCGCGCCTTGAAAAGGTCCAGGCTCGTACGCGCGGCGGACTCCGCACGGTCCAGATCACCGCGCAGCAGATACACATGGGCCAGCACCACATCGATGGACGCCAGCTGGCCGTCATCGCCCACCGCCTCGGTGAAGCCCAGGGCTCGACGGAGGAAGCCTTCGGCAGGGTCGACGTCGCCGCGAAGGAGCGACACGAGCCCGAGCCCGAAGCTCGCGCGGGCCATGCCCTTCTTGTCGTCCGCGGCCTTGAAGCCGTCCAGGGCTTCTTGCCACATGGGCTCCGCTCGATTGACGTCGCCACGAACGAGGTACAATCCGCCGAGCTCCGCATGGACTTCGGCCCGGGCGTCCGTCCCTTGCGCCAGGTCGCTGGCTTTGCGGTAAGCGGCCTCCGCCCCCGCCGAGTCGCCGGTCATGAGCAGGGCGAACCCCAGGCCGCGCCAGCCCTCGTCGGCGGCCGGGTCGCGCTCGACGGATCGGCGAAACGCCGCGGTGGCTTTCGGAAGATCGTGTCCGAATGCGAGGCCGCCCCGCAGCCGGGCGATCTTGGCCGCCGCTCGATTGGCGGCGGGTCCCTTGGCCGCCTCACGGTCTTCGGCTTCCTGGAGGAGCGCGTCGAGCGCCTGCGGCTTTCCTTCCTTGGCCTGAGTCAGCGCCGATTCGATGCGGGTCTTGTCGGCGATCTTCCGTCCGATGACGGCGAACGCCTCATCGATCCGTTTGCCGTGGATCTCGGCAAACTGCTCGCACTGAGGGAACGCCCCCGGATTGCGACGCAGGCATTCCATGGTGAACTGGGCCTGCCAGCCGGCGCGCGCCGCGCTCTTGAGCTCTTCCAGCCGGACGGCTTGATGCTGTCGATGGAGCTCGGCGCTGAATCCCAGGACAATGAGCAGCACCGCGATCGTGAAGGCGTAACGCGACAGGCGCGTTGCCGCCAGGGTGTCGGCTCGCGCCACGCGACGATAGAGGCTGAAGACCAGCAGCAGCCCAAAACCCACCAGTACCAGCGGATTCTGGAGGTAGGGGGCGATCTCGGCGAATGCCTCGAGCGTTCCCATCGCGCGTTACCTCGGCTCGCTGGGAAAGGGAAGCGGCCATCCGGCCAGGCCTGTGCTCGACGCTAGAATCGCGCTCGGGCCCGGCCACCGTCAAGGGCTCATGCGTTGCGGGGGTCAGCAATGCCTCGAACGCATCGGCTTTACGCCACCGCAATCTCATCGCGGCGTATCCTGACGACAGGGCGCCGGGCGGACCAGCCGGGGCCGGCGGGAGGATGACTCATGGACCGACAGTTCGATCTGGTCGTCGTCGGAACGGGCGTGACAGCGGCGGTGGCCTCACGGTGCCGGGAGGCCGGGTGGAGCGTCGCGGTGGTGGACTCGCGTCCCTTCGGGGGCACCTGCGCCCTCCGGGGCTGCGTGCCCAAGAAGATCCTGGTCGGCGCGGCCGAAGCGGTGCACGCCGCGCGGGACCTGGCCGACCACGGCGTGCCTGCGGGCTCGCTCACCCTCGACTGGGCCGCCCTGATACGCTTCAAGCGCTCGCTGATCGGGGGCACCACCGAGCGCACCGAGCAGGCGTGGGCCAGCGCGGGCATCGAGCAGGTCCACGGCCGCGCCCGGTTCGTCGGTCCCGCCACCCTGGCGGTCGGGGCGGATCGGCTCACCGGCCGGCGGGTGCTCATCGCGGCGGGGGCGATGCCGATCCCGCTCGGGTTCCCGGGCGCAGACCGGCTGACCACCAGCGAGCAGTTCCTGGACCTCGATCGCCTGCCACCCCGGATCGTCTTCGTGGGCGGCGGCTTCATCTCGTTCGAGTTCGCCCACGTGGCGGCGCGAGCAGGCGTCGAGGCGACGATCCTCCACCGGGGGGCGCGGCCGCTCGAAGCGTTCGATCCCGACCTGGTCGACCTGCTGGTGAAGCGGACGCGCGAGCTCGGCATCCGCGTGGAGTTGGGCGTGGAGGTGCGCGCCGTCGAGCGCGACGGCGGCCGCCTCGTGGTGCGGGGCACGCGGAGCGGGGAGGAGATGCGCTTCGAGACCGACCTGGCCGTGCACGGCGCCGGCCGGGCGCCTCAGCTGGACGATCTGGATCTGGAGGCGGCCGGGGTGAAGCGCGAGAGGCGGGGCGTCGTCGTCAACGAGTTCTTGCAGAGCGTGTCCAATCCCGCGGTGTACGCCGGGGGCGACGCGGCGGCCAGCGGGCCGCAGCTCACCCCGAAGGCGGACCACGACGCGGCCGTCCTGACCACGAACCTGCTGGAGGGCAACCGGCGCCGCCCGAGCTACGAGGGCATCGCCTCGGCGGTCTTCACGTTGCCGCCGCTGGCCTCGGCCGGGCTCACCGAGGTGGCCGCCCGGGCCGCGGGCCTGGCGTTCCGCACGAGCCGGCACGATACCTCGGGCTGGTTCCACACCCGTCGGGTCGGGGAGACCACCTCGGGGGCCAAGGTGCTCGTCGAGGAGGGCACCGACCGGATCCTCGGCGCGCACCTGCTCGGTCCGCAGGCCGACGAGGTGATCAACCTGTTCGCCATGGCCATTCGGCTGCGCATCCCGGCGGCGCAGATGAAGGAGGTGATCTACGCGTATCCGACGTACGGCTCCGACGTCCGCTTCCTGGTGTGAGCCGTGGACGCCATCTTCCATTTCTCGCCGAGCGCGAGGTCCCAGCTCTCCGGCCGCAGCGTCAGATCGCCGGCCATCGGGGTAAAGGTCAGCTCGCCGAAGCAGATTCGGCCGTCGAGGTTGTACAGATCCACGCGCACGAAATCGAAGCCGGCGGACAGCTGCGAGGCGATCTGGATCATGCGCTCGAAGTCGATCGGCCTGGGGATCGCGGGCCGGGCGACACCCTCCCGATAATGCAGATCGAGCAGATTCCAGTGGGGGTCGAAGAAGGAGTTCAGGTTGTGGGCATAGTTGCTGACATGAATGACCTCCGGCGTTCCCCCGAAGCACCAGAACTTGTAGTTCAGAGGGCGGCTGCCGTCCTGGTTTCGTAGATACTCCTCCACGATGACGCGCGGCTCGATGTCGTAGTACTGCCGCTCTCGGTGCACCCAGTAGAAATTGCTCTTCAGCCAGGCCGACACCTTGTCGACGATCTCGGTGTCGTCGGCCTTTCCCTCGACGAGGATGACCTGCCCGCACGCATGGTTCGTCTTGACGACGTACGAGGCCGGCAGCGCGTCGAACGGAATCGCGCGAGGATCGGTCCCGTGCCAGAGCAGCTCGACCAGGGGCTGCTCGCCCACCCGGCTGCGCACATAGTCCCTCGCCGCATACTTGTCGGTGAGTTGCGTGAAGATGGGGTCGTGCCCTCGGTTCCACGCGATCATTCGGCAGAACAGCTTCTCGGTGAAGGTCCGCGGATTCGTCACGTTCAGCGGGGTCCCATGCAGGCGGGCATAGCGCTGCAACAATATCTTCTCGCCGTGGGACCGACGCGCCCAGATCGCACGTCGCTGTTTCAGAGCGCGTAGCGTGTTGGATACATCGAGGATGCGGGAGATCAAGGCGATCATCGGTTGCCCTTCTCGCCGCGACATGACGTGGCGGTCGTCATCGAAATGGCAAGCGCGGTGCCAGCGAGATGCTCCGGATATCCAGCATCGGGGCGCCTGGCGCCTCCAAGGGGGAGGCGCCAAGCACGTCGACAGGTACGATGCAGACTTGCGATCCCGGCGGCGAGGGCGCGTCGCGCCGAGGTGGCGCCGAGCGGCCGGCGCCTCGCCGGCGATGCTTCCGAACCCGGTAGGAACTACCGGCTAAAACTTCCGACCTCACCGGGCGTGAGCGCGCGAACCGGTGCGCGGCCGCCGACCGCGGGGTGCCTAGCTGGCGGGCGTCACCGCCGGCGGAACTTACGTGCCGTTCAAGATCGACGGGGCCTGCTCTTTGGGCCAGTAGAGCCGCAGCATCGCTGCCGGGCGGCGGCGCGTACGGCTTGGCTCTGGGGCGGCGAGTCGTCGGCGGTGAGCGTCGCGGCGCTATCTTCGGCAAAGCAGGCTCAAGGAGACTAGTCGGCTCCAGGCGAGGGCAGGGCGAAGATGGTCACGCGGGCCGAGGTCAACTGGGTTCCCCAGAAATAGGTCGTGGCGCCCGAGGCCGCCGCGACGTATTGCGTGCCGGCCAGCTGGTAGGTGACGACCCCGCCGGCCATCGCGGCGCCGGTGTTGAAGCGGTAGAGCACGGCGCCGTCACGTCCGTCGAGGACGAGGAAGTCGCCGTCGAGCTCCCCCGTGAACAGCAGGTCGGTGGACGTGGTGGTGATCGCCGCGAGCATCGGGCGGGGTGAACGATACCGCCAGCGGATCGCGCCGGTCGAGGCATCGACGGCGGTCAGCCAGCCGCGGGCCGGCTCAGCTGGATCCGGGACGAACCGTCCACCCATGTAGTTGCGTCCCAACACGTGCTCGAGCTCCTCGGCCTTCTTGAACGTGCCGCACCAGTCCACCGAGTTCACGTACAGCATGTTGGTCCCGGGGTTGAAGGCTGGCCCGTTCCACTGGACCCCGCCGAGTGGGCCCGGGCACGCGCGGACGCCTTCGAGCGTGGGCGGCACGTCGGCGTTCTCTCGACGGGTGACCGCCACCTCGTAGCGATGCTCGTGGCTCTCCCGGTCGAGCACGTGCAAAAGGCCGTCCTTGCCTACGACCGCCACGAGCCGCCGCGGCGTGCCGTTGACCTCCGCGGTGAAGAGCGGGCTGACCTGCGTCAGGTCCCAGTCGTGCAGGTCGTGCGGGACTGCCTGGTAGTGCCACACGAGCTGGCCGGTTCGCGCATCGAGCACGACCAGCGAGTTGGTGTAGAGATTGGCGCCCTGCCTGACGTCGCCGAAGAAGTCCGGTGCTGGATTGCCGACCGCGACGAAGAGCAGCCCCGCGGCTGGGTCCAGGGACATGGGCGTCCACACCGCGCCGCCGCCGGTCACGGCCTCGGTCAGGCTCCATGTCTCGGCGCCCGGTTCGCCGGCCGCCGGCCGCGTGTTGAACCGCCACACCGCTTCACCGGTCGCGCCGCGGAAGGCGCCCACCCAGCCCCGCACCGGGACTTCATTGCCGGCCGGGCCGATGATGACGAGATCCTCGAAGATGAGCGGCGCCATCGTGAAGGTCTCGCCGCGGTCCGCGTCCGCCGCCGCTCGCTCCCAGAGCAGCCGGCCGGTCAACGCGTCGAGCGCCAGGAGGTATCCATCGGTGGTGCCCCGGATGAGCATGCCCTCCTTCAGGGCGACGCCGCGGCTTTGCGGCCAGTTCCTCCTGGCTTTGGGCGTCCAGTCGTGCCGCCATTGAACCTGACACGTAGCCGCGTCCAGGGCGATCGTCGACTGCGAGCTGGTGAGGTACATGATCCCGCGGTAGACGAGCGGGCTGGTGTAGAACGGGCGCAGCTCGTGAGTCTCGAAGACACACGCGGGGCGCAGCCGGCTCGCATTGTCGCGGGTGATCTCCGTCGCGTCCACGAAGCGCTGCCCGCCGTAGTCGTGGTTGGGGAGCAGCCAATCCGCGGCGTTGGAGGCCGCCGCGTCGAGCTCCGCCTGGGTCGGGCCTTGCTGCGCGTGGGCGGGCTGGATCGCGAGGCTGACGAGAAGGACGACCGTGAGGAGCGTCGGTCTCCGACTCATGGCGGTTCCTCCTGGCGGTTCGATCCCGTGACCCGGGCCTTGTGGGCAGGCAGCATAGGGGACTGGGCCGGACTCCGCAAGCCGTGCTCGCCGGCAGTGAGGCAGCTCGGCTGATCACGAGCTGGTGGCCGTCAGGCCCGGACCGCGAGAGCGGGCGCCGGAACGGCTCCGACGCCCGCGGTCGGTCACTTCGCCAGCACCGCCTTGGCGTGGCGCAGCGCGGGCCGATCGCCGTCGGCACGGTCGCACATCGCGACCAGCTTGGCGTAGAGGGTCCTGGCCTTCGCGGGATTGCCGGAGAGCTCGGCGGCGCGCGCCGCGCCGGCGAGGCCGTTGAAGCGGTTGGGCTCTCGCGACGCCGAGGCCTCGAACTCCACCAGCGCCTGGGCGGGCTGGTTGAGGTCCAGCAGCAGCTCGCCCAGCAGCTCGCGCGCGGGCACGACCGGCGCGGGCGTCACCGGGTGCTTCTCGGTGGCGTCCTCGAGATCCGCGGCCGCGCGCATGAGCCGTAGCGCCTCGTCGTTCTTGCCCTCGGCCCGCGCGGCCCACGCGGTGGCGGCGTGCTGCTGGATGTTGACCTGCTCGGCCCAGTAGGTCTGCTTGGCGGCCACGAGGCTCGTGCGATACCCGTCGAGCTTCTGGATCTCCGCCCGCGCCCGGGCCGCGTCACCGCTGCGCGCGGCGCCGATCGCCCGCGCGAAGGCGGTGATTCCTTCCGCCCACGCGAAGCGGTCCCACGGGAACGTGGTGGAGGCCGGGCGGATGTCGGCCGCCTCGCTCCAGCGGTGCTGCTCGAGCGCCACCCGCGCCGGAATCGCGGCATAGGCGTAGGCCGCCACGAAGCTCTCGGGCTCCGACTTCGGCATGGCGCGGAGATCCTCGAGCACCGCCCGCGCCTGCTTGTCCTGGCCCACCTGCAGGTGGGCGTACACGATGTAGTCGAGGGCGTGGAGCGTCTGATCCCACACGCTGTCCTTGCCGAGCTGCGCGTAGTAGGCCTTGCCCGCGTTGGCCGAGGCCCGGTTGGAGTCGATCGATTCCGGCCAGAGTCCGAGGCGCGTGAAGATGTGCGACGGCATGTGCTGGGCGTGCGGCACCGACGGGGCGGTCCTGGCGTAGCCTCGAGCGGCGATCAGACCGCGGCCCGCGAGGGGCGGATAGTCGTAGCTGTGGATGATGTAGTGCGCGACGCCCGGGTGGTCCGGCTGCTCGGCGAAGGCCTTCTCGAGGATGGCGCCCGCCTTGAGCTGGTTGGCGTAGGTCTTGTCGGTGGGCGCCGCGGTGGCGTTGAGGGCCAGGGCGTAGAAGACGGCGGCTTCTCGATCGTCGGGATAGCGGCGGTACACCTGCTCCATGGCCTTCTCGTAGGCCGCCGCCCGCGCCCGGTGGTCGAGCTTATCCGTGTCCCGGTAGTAGGTCTCGATCGCGCCGATGTAGTCCTTCTCTCGCGGGGTGGCGGTCAGCCCGCGCGTCTTCTCGAGGGCGGAGGCGCCCTTTTGCAGCATCGCCGGGCTCGGCGGCTGCCAGAGCGGGTAGTAGACGCTCATGGCGATGCCCCAGTAGCCCATCGCGCACGTGGCGTCCGTGGTGGTGATCGCGGTGAAGGCCTTCAGCGACTCCTCGTACCAGAAGGAATGCAGCAGCGCGACCGCGCGCTCGAAGTCGGCCTGAACCGCCGGCGCGCAGGAGACGGGGAAGTGCACGGTCCCGAGTTTTTCTGCGTCGTGAGCTGATGCCGCGGGCAGCGGGCCGAACAGGAGAGCGGTGAGCGTGAGGACCAGGGCGAGAGTCTTCATGGCGTAACCTCCTCTTCTGCAATAGGGATCCCCGAGGCGGCGGCGGGAGCCCACGACCGAGTGCACGGCGCCGCCCCTCGTGACGGAACATGGCAGGGGGCCGGGATCACGCCAAGACCAAAAAATGGACCTGTCCACCGCCGCCGGCTCCGGTGGCGGTTGACCGCGCCGCGGGAACTCTGACAGGATCTGCGGGCCATGGCACGGAGCTCGGACGACGTCGTGATCGTGGGCGGGGGCATCGCGGGCATGGCCGCCGCCTACTACCTGGCGAAGTCCGGCGTGCCGAGCATCGTGGTGGAGCGCGACGCGATTGGCAGCCACGCGTCGGGCTTCGCCTACGGAGGGCTGAGCCCGATGACCGGCTTCGGCATTCCCGGCCCTCTGGCCGAGATCGCTCACGACGGGATGCGGTTGCATCGTGAGCTGGCGCCGGTCCTGGCCGAGGAGACCGGCATCGACGTCGATTTCCGGCTGCGCGCCTCTCTGGCCCTGGCCTTCACCGAGGCAGACGTGCGGAGGCTCCGCGCCGCGCTGCCGTGGCAGCAGGGGCAGCCGGGCTATGCGGTGCGCTGGCTCGACCGCGCGGAGGCGCTCAGCGTGGAGCCGCGGATCTCGGACGAGACGCTCGGGGCCGCGCTGATCGAGGGCGGAGGCGCCGTCGAGCCCTATCGTCTGGTCCTGGCCCTCACCCGGGCGGCCGAGCGCCTCGGCGTCGTGCTGCGGCACGGGCGCGCGATCGGGCTGCGGCGAGACGGCGGGCGTATCACCGGCGTGGTCCTGGAGCGGGAGGTGCTGAGCTGCGCGACCGCGGTGCTCGCGATGGGCCCCTGGAGCGCCGAGGCATCGGAGTGGATCGGTACGCCGATCGACGTCCGTCCGCTCAAGGGCCAGATCCTTCGCCTGCAGGCCCCCGGTCCGCCGGTCGAATGCTCCGTCGGCTGGGGCCACAACTACGCCACGAGCAAGACCGACGGCCTCTTGTGGGCCGGGACCACCGAGGAGGAGGCCGGCTTCGACGAGGAGTCGACGCCGGCGGCCCGCGACGACATCGGCGCGGCACTCGTCCGGATGTTGCCCGTGATGGCGGACGCGCAGGTCGCACAGCAGACCGCCTGCCTGCGCCCGGTCACGTCCGACGGGCTCCTCGTGCTCGGCGGGGTGCCGGGGCTAGACGGCGTCTACGTGGCCACCGGCGGCGCTCGCAAGGGCATCCTGTACGGTCCCGCCATGGGGCACGCGATCGCCGATCTCGTGCTCGGTCGGGACACGCGGATCGCGCTCGACGCCTTCGCGCCGGGCCGCTTCGCGGCCGGCGCGAATAGCGCCGCGTATCGACCAATCGCTACTGCGCGGGCACGAGCGCGGGGGCGCCCTTCTTCTTGATCAAGACCACCAGGAATTTCGCGGGCCGGGTACTGCTGGCATTCCGATCGACGAGATGAACGTCGTCCGGGCCTTCGTAGAAGCTCTGTCCCGCGGTCAGTGTCACCGGCTGTCCCCCCTTCAGCTGCATCACCACCGAGCCCTCCAGCACGTAGACGAACGCCTGGGCATTGTGCCGGTGGATGGCGCTCGATCCGCCGGGGGCATGCTCGACCGTGAGCATCAGCACTTCCCGGCCGGGCGCCTCCGGAAGATCCTTGGACATGAGCGAGGTGACCTTGGGCTCCTGAGCCATCGCGGTGCCGGTCATGAGGCCGAGCAGCGCCAACGCAACGAGTGTGGTCGTCATGGTCGCCCTTTCCGGATCAGGCTCTGGCGGGTGAGCGGCGGAGCCATTCGTCGAGACCGATACGGCCCAGGCGGGCGTCGCCCAGCGGCACGAGCGAGCGTTCCTCGACGCGCCCGCCGTAGTAGCGGGCCGCGGGGTCCCGCACGACCGTTCGCGGGTCGCCGATGGCCTTCAGATAGCGGGCGACGATTTCGTCGAACGGGGCGCGCTCCGGACCGGCGATCTCGACGATGCCGTTTCGCGGCGCGGCCAGCGCCACATCGGCGACCGCGGCGGCCACGTCGTCCGCCGCGATGGGCTGGAACAGGCCGGGCGACACCCGGACCGTGCTTCCCTCGGTAGCGGACGTCGCGATGTGGGGCAGCAATTCCATGAACTGAGTCGAGCGGATGATGGTGTAGGGGATGCCGGACTTCTCGATCAGTCTCTCCTGAGCGACCTTGGCCCGGAAATAGCCATTGTCGGGCGTCCGATCCGTCCCGACGATCGAGACCGCGACATGGTGCCGGACGCCGGCGGCGGTCTCCGCGTCGAGAAGATTGCGCCCGGAGGTCTCGAAGAATTCCAGCACCGCCTTGTCTTCCCATGAGGGCGCATTGGCGAGATCGATGACGACCTCCGTGCCGACCATGACCTCCTCGAGCCCCTCGCCCGTGATGGTGTTGACGCCGGTATTGGGTGCGGCGGCGATGGCCTCGTGGCCGCGTTGGCGCAGAATGGGGATGGTTTTCGAGCCGATCAGGCCGGTTCCACCGATGACGACGATCTTCATGGCCACCTCCTGGGTTGTAGGCCGCGCGCCGGCTCAGCTCTTGATGAAGGCGAGGAGCTCGGCATTGACCACGTCGGGGTGCGTCGTGCACATGCCATGCGGGAACTTCTCGTACACCTCGAGCGTGCCCTTCTCGAGGAGCTTCGCGGAGAGCGGCGCGGAGTCGGCGATCGGGACGATCTGGTCGTCGTCGCCATGCATGACGAGTGCCGGGACGTCGATGACCTTCAGATCTTCGGTGAAGTCGGTCTCCGAGAAGGCGCTGATACCGTCGTAGTGTGCTTTCGCCCCGCCCATCATGCCCTGACGCCACCAGTTGTCGATCACGGCCTGGGACACCTTCGCGCCTGGCCGGTTATAGCTGTAGAACGGGCCGCTCGCGAGATCTCGATAGAACTGCGCGCGATTGGCGGCGAGTTGTTGCCGGAGCCCGTCGAAGACCTCGATCGGCAAGCCGCCCGGATTGGCCGGTGTCTTCAGCATGATCGGCGGCACCGCGCCGATGAGCACCAGCTTGGCGACCCGGCCCTTGCCGTGGCGCGCGACATAGCGGGTCGCCTCCCCGCCGCCGGTCGAGTGGCCAATGTGGATGGCGTCGCGCAGATCGAGATGGGCCACCACCGCGGCCGCGTCCGCCGCGTAGTGGTCCATGTCGTGGCCATCGCTGACCTGGCCGGAGCGGCCATGGCCCCGGCGGTCGTGCGCAACGACGCGATACCCCTTCTCCAGGAAGTAGAGCATCTGGGTGTCCCAGTCGTCGGCGCTCAGGGGCCAGCCATGATGGAAGACGAGAGGCTGCGCACTCTTCGGGCCCCAGTCCTTGTAGTAGATCGCCGTACCATCCTGCGCGGTCACCGTGCTCATCTGGGCACCTCCTGCCTCGTGTCCCGGCCAACGAGGCGGCTCGAACCTCGTGCTGCGTTCCATTACGATGCGCTGCCCGCCGTTCAGATATGGCCACGGCGCACGACGGGGTCCCGGGCAATCTTCGTTCCAACGCCCCGGGGGACCGCAACAGATCGACAAGGCGGGAGTCTTGTCGCGTCGTCGACCGGTGAGCGGTCGCAAATATCCGTGTTGACCCCAAGATCCCGTTGCGCCACCGGGCGACGCGGAGTATGACGAACGTGTGGAGCCTCGAGCCCTCCAATCGATTGCGCTCGCCGCCGCGGAGGCACGCTCGGTCGACCTGGTGCTGCAGCGCATCGTCGAGGGGCTGGCCGCCCAGCCCGAGATCGCGCTCGCACGCATCTGGCTGATTGCCCCGGG